>NZ_JBELDZ010000059.1:0-15340 GCF_042094015.1 Aurantibacter sp.
CGCATATTACTTTGCTCTTCTACTATTGCAAAAATAACCATACCTATTACTATTCCTATTTTCTCGGCAACATCGTAAAAACTAAAATACAATGTGGTATCTTCTGTTTCTGGTAAAAATTTAGAATACGTAGATCTCGCTAAAGATTGTATTCCACCCATAACTAAACCTACTAATCCTGCTGCTATGTAAAATTGATTTGGTGTAATCATAAAATAGGCATAAAAACATAAGCTCATCCAAAATATATTAATAACTATAAGTGTATTTATATTTCCAAATTTTGCTGATGCTCTTGATGTTAGGACTGCACCAACTATAGCTATTAATTGGATAATTAAAATACTAACAATTAAACCTTGTGTTTTCTCTTCGTTATTTGCCCAAGCTATTTCTTTTTCACCAAAATAAACCGCAACTAACATTATAGTTTGTACTGCCATACTAAAAACAAAAAAAGCATTTAAGTAAGCCTTTAATCGTTTATTCTGTTTTAATTCTATCCAAACTAATTTTAATTCTCTATATCCATTAAATAAGACTGCTTTTGTTACTTTATGTCCTTGATTTACCCCATTTGGTAACACATAAAATGTGTATTGACTAAAAAGTAACCACCAGATTCCAACCATAACAAATGAGTAACGCATCATTTCTACTTTATCAACGTTATTTTCTTGACTCATTACCATTCCTAAATTAATAACTAAAAGTAAAACACTTCCAATATAACCAAGGCTAAATCCTTTAGCACTAATACTGTCTTGTTGTTCTGGATAAGCTATGTCTGGCAAATAAGAATTATAAAATACTAAACTTCCCCAATAACCAATTAACCCCATAAAGTAAAAAAGTAGGCTGTAATAAATTTCATTTGATTCTATTCCAAACCAATATAAACCAATACAACCAATACTTCCAACATAACAAAAGAATTGCATAAATCGTTTTTTATTACCTACATAATCTGCAACTCCTGATAAAATGGGAGACAAAATAGCAACTACTAAAAAAGTAAAAGCAGTAACTAAAGTAATTAAAACGGTTTGTTTAAATTCAAATCCAAAAGCTTTAGCAGGTTCATCGCTATTTAAAAATAAGCTTGCATAAAATATTGGAAATATAGACGATGCAATAGTTAATGTATAAACTGAATTTGCCCAATCGTAAAAAGCCCAAGCATTTAATAATTTCTTACTTCCTTTTTTTAAGGATTCCATACACGTCAGTTTTAATAAAAAAGCTGCTCTTAAATAGAACAGCTTGTAATATACTTATTATTTGTAAAAGAATTTAAAATTCTCCTAAAGGTCTAAAAGAATTAACTCCAAATTTTACAGCTTCAGATTTAGCTGTAGGAGCCAATTGTGTTAAATTATCAATACGTGTTTGTGTAGCTGGATGCGTACTTAACATTTCTGGTGGCGCTTGTCCTCCACTTGCTTTTCCCATTCTAACCCATAACTGAGCAGCTTCTTCTGGGTTATAACCAGCAATTGCCATTAAATATAAACCTATTTTATCTGCTTCTGTTTCATGGCTTCTACTAAATGGTAACATTACACCAACTTGAGAACCTATACCATAAGCTTGGTTAAATAAACCTCTTTTTTGATCGTCTTGAATAGCTATATTCCCAGCAACAGCTCCAACTTGTTGTAACATACCTGCACTCATACGTTGTTGTCCGTGATTTGCCAATGCATGAGCAACTTCGTGTCCCATAATAGCAGCAATAGCTGTCTCATTTTCTGCTACCGGTAAAATTCCTGTATAAAATACAATTTTTCCACCAGGCATACACCATGCATTTACCGTATTGTCATCCACTAAATTATATTCCCATTTATAATCTGCTAAATAACCTTGTTTTCCATTTGCATTTAACCAACGTTCTGCAGCAATAGCTATACGCTGACCAACTCTAGTAATCATATCGGATTGTTTCGTTCCAGTAACTACTTTGTTCTCTCCAAGAAACTGATTGTATTGAGCAAAAGCTGTTGGAAATAATTGTGAGTTAGGTACAAGTGCTAAAGTACTCTTGCCTGTAAATGGATTTTTAGAACAAGAAAAACACATTAAAAGTGTTAATACTGCTAATTTTATTTGACTACTTTTCATGATTGTTAATTTTTTATAAAAATAGAAAATATTATAGAATTAATTAATAAGGTTTCCATTTTAAATACGACAAAATGTTAAGATCAGTTAAATACTAGTCAATTATTAGTCCAAAACCTTAATTTTATAATAAAAATGAAAAATCTTATTTTACTTTTTGCTGCTTTAGTTTTATATAGCTGTAATACAGAAGCTCAAACAAAAAACTCAATACCAGAAACCTTTAAGATAAATAAAACTGAGACTGAATGGAAAGCTATTTTAACTCCAGATCAATTTTATGTTTTAATAAAATCTGGAACAGAAAGACCTTTTTCCAGTCCTTTAAATAAGAATTACAAAACAGGAACTTACCATTGTGCTGCTTGTAATACACCATTATTTTTAAGTGAAAACAAATTTGATTCTGGAACAGGTTGGCCAAGTTTTGATAGAGAAATTAAAGGAAACGTTGCTTTTTCTACAGATTATAACTTAGGTTATTCTAGAACTGAAGAACATTGTGGAACTTGTGGTGGACATTTAGGACACATTTTTAATGATGGTCCAAAAACAACTGGAAAAAGACATTGCATTAACGGTGATGCATTAATTTTTAAACCTAGTAACTAATTATGAAAACCTATAACGTAAATAAAACAGAATCTGATTGGCAAAATCAATTAACAGATGAACAATACAGAATATTAAGAAAAAAAGGTACAGAAATGCCACATACAGGTAAATATAATCTTCATTTTGAAGATGGAACCTATAAATGTGTTGGTTGCAACGAACCGTTATTTGAAAGTAATAGTAAATTTGAATCTTCTTGTGGATGGCCAAGTTTTGATGAAGCAATTAAAGGTAAAATAGAAAATGTTTTGGACAAATCTCATGGTATGATCAGAACAGAAATTGTTTGCTCAAATTGTGGCGGACATTTAGGACACGTATTTAACGATGGTCCAACAGAAACCGGAACACGATTTTGTGTAAATTCTGCTAGTATAGATTTTAACATATAATATATCCTTTTTAATATTCATATAAATAAATTTACAACTTCAATTAAATATTAAGCTTTGTTTTGTAATTTCGTAACTTGATAAAAACGAAATATAATTATAATGAGTAAATACGATGTTATTGTTCTTGGAAGTGGTCCTGGTGGTTATGTAACTGCTATTCGCGCTTCGCAATTAGGATTAAAAACTGCTGTAGTTGAAAAAGAAAGTCTTGGCGGTGTTTGTTTAAATTGGGG
This sequence comes from Aurantibacter sp., assembly GCF_042094015.1. Classification (NCBI taxonomy): domain Bacteria; kingdom Pseudomonadati; phylum Bacteroidota; class Flavobacteriia; order Flavobacteriales; family Flavobacteriaceae; genus Aurantibacter; species Aurantibacter sp. The sequence goes on from NZ_JBELDZ010000059.1 coordinate 3,368, forward strand.
TTGTATTCCTACAAAAGCCTTACTTAAATCTGCTCAAGTTTTTGAATATTTAAAACATGCAAACGATTATGGTCTTGTAGTTAAAGATTATGACAAAGATTTTGATGCTGTTGTAAACAGAAGTCGTAATGTTGCTGAAGGCATGAGTAAAGGTGTTCAGTTTTTAATGAAAAAAAATAAAATCGACGTTATTAATGGTTTTGGAAAGGTTAAACCTGGAAAAAAAATAGATGTTGACGGAAAAGAATATTCAGCAGACCATATTATTATTGCTACTGGTGCTCGATCTAGAGAATTAGCTAGCTTACCACAAGATGGCGAAAAGGTAATTGGTTACAGACAAGCTATGACACTAAAGAGTCAACCTAAAAAAATGATTGTGGTTGGTTCTGGTGCTATTGGTGTTGAATTTGCATACTTCTATAACGCTATGGGTACAGATGTTACTGTTGTAGAATATTTACCAAATATTGTTCCTGTTGAAGATATTGATGTATCTAAGCAAATGGAAAAATCGTTTAAGAAAAGTGGTATAAAAGTTATGACTTCTGCAGAAGTTACAAATGTAGATACATCTGGAACTGGAGTTAAAGCAACAGTAAAAACTAAAAAAGGAGAAGAAATTCTAGAAGCAGATTTGGTTTTAAGTGCGGTAGGAATAAAAACAAATATTGAAGGTATTGGTCTTGAAGATGTTGGTATCGCTGTAGATAGAGATAAAATATTAGTTAATAAACATTACCAAACTAATATCCCTGGATATTACGCAATTGGAGATGTTACACCAGGACAAGCTTTAGCACATGTTGCTTCTGCTGAAGGTATTTTATGTGTAGAAAAAATTGCTGGTCACGATGTAGAAGCTTTAGACTATGGAAATATTCCTGGTTGTACTTATGCTTCTCCAGAAATTGCTAGTGTTGGTTTAACCGAAAAGCAAGCTAAAGATCAAGGTTTAGACATTAAAGTTGGTAAATTTCCTTTCTCTGCTTCTGGAAAAGCTAGTGCTGCAGGAACTAAAGATGGTTTTGTAAAAGTAATTTTTGATGCCAAATATGGTGAATGGTTAGGTTGCCATATGATAGGTGCTGGAGTTACAGATATGATTGCCGAAGCCGTTTTAGGTAGAAAATTAGAAACTACAGGACATGAAGTTTTAAAAGCAGTACATCCGCATCCTACAATGAGTGAAGCTGTAATGGAAGCTGTTGCAGATGCTTATGATGAAGTGATTCATTTATAAAAAACAAATATTTTTAAAATAATAAAAATCCCAGAACATTCTGGGATTTTTTATTTACTTAATTCTCAGTATTTTAATAACGTTAAGCCTAAAGAAAACTCTGTATTGCTAGCTCATAACTTTGTAATCCAAAACCTAAAATAACACCTTTTGCACTTGGAGAAATAAAAGATTGATGTCTAAATTCTTCCCGTGAAAACGTATTGGATATATGTACTTCTACAACTGGCGTTTCAATTGCTTTTACTACATCTCCAAGACCTACAGACGTATGTGTGTATGCAGCCGCATTTAATATAATACCATCATAATTAAAACCAACGTCTTGTAACTTATCTATTAACTCACCTTCTATATTAGACTGATAATGTTCTAGTATTATATTAGGGAATTTAAGTTGTAAAGTTTTAAAGAAATCTTTAAAGGTTTGATTTCCGTATATTTCTGGCTCACGTTTACCTAATAAATTAATATTTGGACCATTAATAATTATAATCTTTTTCATTTCAAGTTCTTATTACGCAAAAGTACAAAAGTTTAGACATAAAAAAACCCGAAGCTTAGCTTCGGGTTTTTAATAATATTATTTGGTTACAAATTAGAATTTGTAAGTTAATCCAAAGTTGATATCAGATAAATCGAAGTTTAATCCGAAAGTATTTGCAGCCTCAGCTCCATCTACGTCTGCTTTAGCACTAGCATAAGATAATGCTCCAATTGAAGCTCTTAAAGCAAATGCGTCAGATACGAAATAGTTAACTCCTGGTGCTACAGCAAATCCGAAAGTATTAAATTTGAAATCATCTCCTCCTGCATCAAAAGATGTAGTTTCAGTTTGGTAAGCAAAACCTGCACCAACTGTGAAAGAAAATTGACTCGCTGGAGTAAAGAAATATCTTGCTCCTAAATCAACACCTACAGTTGTAGTTTTGTCGTCATTAGCGGCAGTATCAGAACCGAAACCTAATCCTAATTCTAATGCAATGTTGTCAGTTAAAAAATATCCAACTGATGGAGAAAATTCAAAACCACTAGTAGATACTTCGTCTTGAGAAAAACTAGTAAAACCTACTGTACCTGAAACATAAAGGTCAGATTTTGCAAAGCTACCTGTTGCAGCTTCAGTACTTTCGTCTTGTGCGTTTGCAGTGAAAGCAAATAATGCTACAGCTGCTGTTAAAATTAATTTTTTCATTTTTTTAAATTTAAAAGTTGATTTAATGTTATAATTATGGGGCAAATATATATATAATTATCTTTTTAAACAATACATTTTATAGAGTTATTAACAATTTTATTAACAATAATCAATTAAACACTTAATAACTAAGCCAATAGAGTTTAAAATAAGGTAAAAAAAACAGAAACATAATTTAAAACAAAATTTAAACACTAAATTTATATCATAAATAACATATGAATTGGACTAATTTACATAAAGATTATAAAACATACTTAAAACTGGAGCGTGGATTATCTACTAATTCCATTAATGCTTATAGTTTAGATATAGTTAAACTTATATCTTATCTAAAAAACAACAATATTAATACTTCTCCTATTAATATAAGCAAAATCGAGTTAACTCAATTTATATATAATAGTACAAAAATATTAAACCCAAGGTCTCAATCTAGGTTAATATCTGGGTTAAAAGGCTTTTTTAATTACTTAATTTTTGAAGATTATAGAACAGATAATCCAATGGAAAGCATTGAGTCTCCTAAAATAGGCAAAAAATTACCCGACACTATAAGTACAGATGATATTGATAATTTAATAGCAGCTATAGATTATTCTAAAAAAGAAGGTGAGCGAAATAAAGCTATTTTAGAAACCTTATACGGTTGTGGCTTGCGTGTTAGTGAGCTTACGTCTTTAAAACTGTCTGACTTATATTTTAAAGAAGGGTTTATAAAAATAACAGGAAAAGGCAACAAACAACGTTTTGTGCCAATTATAGATACTACAATAAAATATATATCAAACTATATTAAAAATTCTAGAAGTCTATTAAATATAAATCCAGAACATTCTGATATTGTTTTCTTAAATAGACGAGGAAAACAATTAACAAGAGCTATGATTTTTACTATAATTAAACAACTAGCGGTGAAAATTAATTTAAGCAAAATAATTTCTCCACACACATTTAGACATTCTTTTGCTACACATTTATTAGAAAATGGTGCAGATTTAAGAGCTATACAACAAATGCTTGGTCATGAAAGTATTACAACAACAGAAATATATATGCATATAGACAGAACTCATTTACATGATGCAATTAATAATTTCCATCCAAGAAGTTAATTTTCCTAAAAAAACAGAGCAAATTTCACAAAACAAAAAAGCCTCGAATTAACGAGACTTTTTATTTATTTAGAATAACTAACTGTTTTAATATACAAAATTATTGATTAAAAATTACTTAGCAATATTAACTGCTCTAGTCTCTCTAATTACAGTAACTTTAACTTGTCCAGGATACGTCATATCAGTTTGTATCTTTTGAGAAATTTCAAAAGATAAGTCTGCTGCTTTTTGATCGTTTACTTTTTCACTTTCAACAATAACACGTAATTCTCTTCCAGCTTGAATAGCGTAAGCTTTTTTAACTCCACCAAATGCAATAGCAATTTCTTCTAGATCTTTTAAACGCTGAATATAAGAATCTAACACTTGACGTCTTGCTCCAGGTCTTGCTCCAGATATTGCGTCACAAACCTGAATAATTGGAGACAATAATGATGTCATTTCAATTTCATCATGATGGGCTCCAATAGCGTTACAGACTTCTGATTTTTCACCATATTTTTCAGCCCATTGCATTCCTAATATAGCATGAGGAGTTTCCATATCTGCTTCTGCATCTGGTACTTTTCCAATATCATGTAACAATCCTGCACGTTTAGCTAATTTAGGGTTTAAACCTAATTCTGCAGCCATAACACCACAAAGCTTTGCTACTTCACGTGAGTGTTGTAATAAATTTTGTCCGTAAGAAGAACGATATTTCATACGTCCTACCATTTTTATTAATTCAGGATTTAATCCATGAATTCCTAAGTCAATAACTGTTCGTTTACCAACTTCAATAATTTCTTGTTCAATTTGCTTCTGTGTTTTTCTAACAACTTCTTCAATACGTGCTGGATGAATTCTTCCATCGGTAACTAATTTATGTAAAGATAATCGTGCAATTTCACGTCTTACAGAATCAAAACAAGACAGTATAATAGCTTCTGGAGTATCATCAACAATAATTTCTACACCAGTTGCAGCTTCAATTGCTCTAATATTTCTTCCTTCTCTACCAATAATTCTACCTTTTACATCATCACTTTCAATATTAAATACAGATACGCAATTATCTACCGCTTCTTCAGTTCCAATACGTTGTATGGTGTTAATAATAATTTTTTTAGCGTCTTGCTGAGCAGTTAATTTAGCTTCTTCTAAAGTATCTCTAACATAAGCCATAGCTTCTGTTTTTGCTTCAGACTTAAGTGATTCCATTAATTGAGCCTTAGCATCATCTGCAGATAAAGAAGATATTACTTCTAATTGCTGTACTTGGCTTTTGTGCAACTTATCTACTTCCGCTTGTTTACGATCTAAATCATCTTGTTTTCTTTCTGTTGCTAAGGATTTATCTTCATAGGATTGAATTTTTGATTCAATCTCTAAATTCATTTTTTTACCCTTAGCTAACTCAGAAGATATTTGAGATTCTTTATCTCTAATGCGTTTTTCAGCATCAGACATTTTCTTTTCACGAGAAGATATTACTTTTTCGTGTTCAGACTTAAGCTCAATAAATTTTTCTTTTGCCTGAAGGATTTTATCCTTTTTTAAAGCTTCACTTTCAGACTTAGCTTCTTTCAAAATAGAAGTCGCAGATTTTTTTGCGCTTTTTATAAGCTTAGAAGCATTATTTTTTTCTAATGCTTTTGCTATAGCAAATCCAGCTATTATCCCTATTACAATTCCAAGAACTGCGTATAAAATTATTTCCATATTAAATTTATATATAAAAAAAGCCTACACTAATTTGGATTTTGTATAAACTCCTTAAAAACAAGTTTAGGGCTAACAAATTGATCAAGGATCTGCCTAAATAGAAACCTATTAGCAGCATGCTTTTACAAATTCAAACTCACCCTTTTTAAAGAATTAACGTTGAGTTTATCAAAAAAATAATTAATGTAGGCAGTAACCTATTGTTATTTAATGAACGTATTAGTTGTTTAAATGTTGTTCTAACAATATATTCAAAGCTTCTAACTTATCTTCTACTGTTTTATCAACTTCAACCTTATTTATGGTCTTCTGCTCTACTTGAGTAGCAAATTGCAAAGCACACATAGCTAAAACATCTTGCTTATCTCTAACAGAATAACTCTTCTCAAATTTAGTAATCATTGCCTCAATAGATTTTGCTGCTTTACGCAAACCTTCTTCTTGGCTAGGTTCAATTGTTAATGGATAAACTCTATTTGCAATAGATAATTTTATTTTTAACGATTCTACCATAATTACCTGTTTAATTATTCTGAAAGCTGACCAATACAATGATCTATTTCTCGAATTAAAGCATTTATTTTGAGCTTTGTTTCTCTTTTATTATCGTCACTGCCAAGCATAGCATTAGCAATTTTCAAAGTCTCAAATTGATTTTTCCAATTAATAACTTCTTCTTGCTTGTTTTTAAGTTGCTCTTTTGTTAATTGCAAATTTTGCTTTAAAATTAGATTATCTTGTTTTAAGCTAGACATTTGTCTTAAAAGCTTATTTATTTTAATTTCAAGCGAATTTACAGTAAACTCAACACCACTCATTAACAACTATACTTATCTCACAAAGTTAGGTTAAGTATTACTAATTAACAATAGTTTTTAGAGATTTTTTGCAAAAAACTTAGACTTGCTTATATTCAATGGATTGGCATTAACTTTGCAATTGTTTTTGTTAAAATTAATGTCTATTTTAGATTTCAAACCCAAATGTATGCGAGCACTTCATAGTTTTATATTTCTATTTACTCTAATTCTATCTGCACAATCTAAATATCCACAAGATTATTTTATAAGTCCACTAGATATCACAACAATACTTTCTGGTACGTTTGGAGAGTTAAGATCTAATCATTTTCACGCAGGTTTAGATATTAAAACAAAAGGTCGAGAAGGTTTGAATGTATATGCTACAGCAAATGGCTATGTTAGCAGAATTAAAATCTCACATTTTGGTTATGGTAAAGCTGTTTATATTACGCATCCAAATGGTTACACAACTGTCTATGGGCATTTACAAAGTCTATCTCCTACTCTTGAAGCTTATATTAAAAAAATACAATACAAGAAGGAAAGTTTTGAAGTTGAAATTTTCCCTGAACCTTCAGAACTACTTTTAAAAAAAGGGGAAGTTATTGCATTATCTGGAAACACAGGTGGGTCAGGTGGTCCACATTTGCATTTTGAAATTAGAGATAATCAAGAAAGACCAATTAACCCAATGCTCTTTGGATTAACAACTAAAGACACTAAAAAACCTAATATTAAATCATTTTATGCTTATCCCTTAAATGACACATCTCATGTTAATGGATTTAATTCAAAACAAAAACTACGTTTAATTGCTCTTAAAAATGGAGATTTTAAAATTCCAGAAATAAAAGCATATGGAGAAATTGGTTTTGGTTTAGAAAGTACAGATAGACATGATTTAGCAGGAAACAATAATGGTGTATTTAAAATTGAAAGTTATTTAAATGGCCTCCAAAATTTTGAGATTAATTTTGAGCGTGTTTCTTTTAGCGAATCTAAACATATTAACCGATTTATAGATTACCCATACTATAAGGAAAAGAAAAAAAGAATTCAGAAAGTTTTTAAAGACACTAATAATCCACTAAGTATTTTTTCTAAAGAAGTAAATAATGGCATTATAACCGTTATAGATAGTATGTCTTCCGTATACAAAGTAACGATTAGTGATTTTGAAAATAATAAAACTAATATTAATTTAAACATTAAAGGTTCTATAACAGATAGTATTAAAATTGAAAACACTTTTAAAAGTGATTATTTGGTAACTAGAAATGAAACAACAGAACTAACTAAAAATAATATTTCCGTAACTATTCCTAAAAATACTTTTTATGAAGATTTTTATATGGATTTTAAAGTTGAAAATAATAAACTAACATTACATAACACACAATTAGCAGCTTCTAAATATTTTACGATTACATATGACATATCAGAATACAAGGATAAAGACTTAAAAGGCTTATATATAGCAAGGTTAATTGGCTGGAATAATTATCCAAGTTATCAATCTACTAAACGAATTGGAAATGTTTTGTTTACAAAATCTAAAACTTTAGGGACCTATAACTTAGCAATAGATAGCATAAACCCAACAATTAAACCCATAAATTTTACTGATGGTAAATGGCTTAGTAAGTATCGGTTTTTAAAATTACAGATTAACGATAAACAAACTGGGATAAAAAGTTATCGAGCAACAGTAAATGGAAAATTCATTTTAATGGAATACGACTATAAAAAGAAAACTTTAATACACGATTTTAACGACAAAGCCGTTATAGATACCAAGAATAATTTAAAAGTAATCGTTATAGATAATGTTGGAAATAGTACTACATTTGAAGCAACCTTTTTTAGAAAATAAAACTTAGTATTTTTGAAAACACTAAAACTCCTATTAAGCTTATACTTATTTGTATTTACAATAACAAGCTTCTCGCAAAGTGCCACAATTAAAGGCGTGATTTTAGACGAATTTAATCAACCTATTGAAGGCGTAAATATAAAAACAGAGAATAACACAGGTGCACAAACCAATGCTAATGGTTTTTTTACTTTAGAAATAAAAAGCAAAACAGAAATAGTATTAATTTTTTCTCATATTTCACATAAAAACATTACTGCTACATTTAATCTTGAAAATGGCGAACAATTTGAATTCAACCCTGTAATGAAAACTGATGTTTCTCAAATATCAACCGTTATAATTAATGGAAAAAAACGTAAAGATGTTGAAGGTATTATTACTATTTCACCAAGTGTAATTAGAAAAATCCCTGGAGCAAATGCTGGTGTAGAAAATATATTAATGACGCTTCCAGGTGTAAGTTCTAATAATGAATTAAGTACACAATATTCTGTAAGAGGTGGAAATTTTGATGAAAATCTAGTTTATGTCAATGGGATTGAAGTTTATAGACCTTTTTTAATTAGATCTGGTCAACAAGAAGGGTTTAGCTTTGTAAATAGTGATTTAGTAAGTAATGTCGATTTTTCTGCTGGTGGATTTCAAGCTAAATATGGAGATAAACTTTCATCAGTACTAGATATTACCTACAAAAAACCTGTAGAGTTTGGTGCAAGTGCAAATTTAAGTCTGTTAGGTGCAAATGTTGCTGTAGAAACTACAAGTAAAAACTCAAAATTTACAAGTATTACTGGTTTACGATACAGAGATAACAGTTTATTTGTAAATGCAAAGCAAACAGAAACTAATTTTAGACCTGTATTCGCAGATATACAAACCTACTTAACCTATCAATTTAATTCTAAATTTGAATTGAGCTTTCTTGGAAACACATCTATTAACTCCTATAATTACGAACCTTTAACCCGACAAACAAATTTTGGAACCCTAGATAATCCCATTGCATTACTGGTTCAATATGAAGGACAGGAAAGAAGTCGTTATCAAACACTTTTCGGAGCTTTACAAGGAAGTTACAATGTAAACGATAAACTAAATTTAAAACTTATTGCATCATCTTATCACACAACAGAAGAAGAGCATTTCGATATTCTTGCAAATTATGCCTTAGGTGAAGTAAATAGTAATATAGGCGATGAAGATTTAGGTGAAGTAGAATTTTCAGAAGGTATTGGTTCTCAATTAAATCACGGTAGAAACGACTTAGATGCATTAATTACAAATATTGAAACAAAAGGAACCTTTACTAAAGATGAAAATGAAATAAAATGGTCTGTAAAATATACAAATGAAGATATTAGAGACCGATTAGTAGAATGGGAAGTTATAGATTCTGCTGGATTCTCTATTAATCCGCCAAGTTCTGGAGGATTTAATGATCAACCTTACTCACCAGATTCTGGTCCTATAGAAGCTTTTCAAAATGTAAGAGCCAGAAACAACACTAGTATAGATAGAATTCAAGCGTACTTACAATGGAGTAAACGTTCTAATATTGGTGAACATAAAGTTTGGTACAATGCTGGAATTAGAGGACATTATTGGACTGTAAACGATGCCGCTTCTGGATCTAATAACCAGACAGTCTTTAGTCCAAGAGCACAATTTGCAATAAAACCTAACTGGAAAAAAGATATGCTTTTTAGACTTGGTACAGGTTTATATTATCAGCCTCCATTTTATAGAGAATTAAGAGCTCAAGATGGTGTAGTAAATCCAAACGTGAAAGCACAAAAATCGTTTCATATAGTATTAGGTAATGATTATAGCTATAAAATGTGGGATAGACCTTTTAAGCTAACTACAGAAGCATATTATAAAAATATGACGGACGTAAACCCATATTCTGTAGAAAATGTTCGTATTCGCTATAACGCAATTAATGATACAGAAGCATATGCTTATGGGTTAGACTTAAGGTTAAATGGTGAATTTGTTCCTGGAACAGAAAGTTGGTTTAGTTTTGGTTATTTAAAAACCGAAGAGAACAGAAATAATCGTGGTTATATAGCAAGACCAACAGATCAACGTTTAAAATTTGCTGCACTATTTCAAGATTATATGCCTAACTTACCAATGGTGCAAGTATACATTAACTTAGTTTATAATACTGGTCTACCAGGTGGATCTCCAAGTTATTCAGACCCATACGTTTATACAAACCGTCTACCAGATTATAAACGTGCAGATATAGGCTTTCAATATGTATTTGTTGAAGATGGTAAAACCTTCGATAGAGGTTGGAAAAAACCATTTAAGGATTTACGTTTAGGTGTAGAAATTTTTAATGTTTTTAATGTTCAAAACTCTATAACTAACACTTGGGTTAGAGATGTTTACTCTAAACGTCAATACGCAATTCCAAACTTTTTAAGTCCTCGTGTTTTTAACATAAGAGCAAGTTTAAGGCTATAAAAATAACACTTTGTTTAACAAAATTTTAATTATTTTAAACATTTATAGCTTTATCTTTGTTTAAAAAAAATAATGTTTGGAATTTTTAAAAAGAAAACAGAACTAGATAAGTTAGAAAAAGAATATAAGCAACTATTAGAAGAAGCTTTTAAACTGTCTACTTCAAATCGTAGTGCTAGCGACGCAAAACAAAATGATGCACAACAAATTTTAGACAAAATTGATGCTATAAGAGCAAAAGAAGCTAAAGTTTAAGGCTAGAATAAATAAACCACTTACCTTTACATCATAATTATAAATTATGAATTGTTTACTTACAGGAGCAACAGGAATTGTTGGAAGCCATATTATGTTCGAGTGGCTTCACAAGGCTTTAACTACAAAAGATGTTAACCATTTATATGTTGTAATTCGTGCTTCAAAAGTTTCAGCTAAAATACGTTTAAAAGAAATTTTAGAAGATAATGATAAACCTTCATTTTTAAATCAATTTTCAACAGAAACACTTCTAGATAAAATTACAATTATTGAGTCAGACTTATTAAGTTTAGACATAAATTCTTGTAAGAACCTAAATTTTAATACTATAATTCATTGTGCCGGCTCTACTAATCTTTTACAAAGTACAGATACTAAAAACAACGTAAAAGAACAAAACTTAGGTGTAACTAAACATCTATTAAACGAGTTTAAAACTAAGCTAAAACGCTTTATTTATATAAGTACAGCCTACTCTTTTGGTATTCAAAATAAAAAAGTAGACGATAAAATATCTAACCATAATGTAACTAGTTTTAGAAATCCATATGAAGCTTCTAAATATGAAAGTGAGTACTTTGTTAAAGAATTTTGTTTGAAAAACAATATTAATTCACAAGTATTAAGACCAAGTATTGTTTGTGGTAGACTTATTGAAGCTCCTTTTTTTGAAACACCAAAATTTGATGTTTTCTATAGTTGGCCAATGTTTTTAAGCAAATACGCTAAAAAATGTACCGAAAACTTTAGAATATGGATAGATAAAGCTAGTGGACTAAATATTGTACCTGTAGATTTTGTAGCTAAGTCTGTACTTTATGCTTATTTAAAACCAGATTTAAAAGAATTAAACATTGTAAATCCTGTACAAATTCTACATAAAGATTATGTAGGTCATGTGTTACGGTCTTTTAAAATTAATAATTTTGAATACACCTCTATTAAACCAGAAAACTTAAATACTTTTGAAACTCTTTATTATAAAAGTATAGGTTTATTATTTGAAAAATATGTTTCTGTACCAGATTTACAATTTAATGCAGAGGCTATATCAAAATTAATAAAACAATTAGGTTTAGAACCAAACCTTGGCGTACACAAAAACTTTATGAACTTAATAGATTTTTCTGTTGAGAAAAAATTCAGAAAAAGTTATTCATAAACCGATTTTATAAAACTAATCGTTTCTTCATTAAACTTATTAGGTTGCTCAACATTTACAACATGTCCACAATTCTCTAAAATCATTAAAGATGAATTTATGTGAGAATTCACAATGTTTTTTATAGAAGGTA
>NZ_JBELDZ010000060.1:0-14707 GCF_042094015.1 Aurantibacter sp.
ATGCAGATGAACGTATTACTAAAAGTTTAAAGATTGAAATTGAAGAAGTTATTATTAGCAATACGCATGACGCTTATAAGTTAAACTTTCCTCATTTTTATATGAATCGTTTTTTATATTATCATGACGATAATGTAACTCGATTAGTAAAACGTAACAATTGTAAATTCAAAGGAAGTGTTCACGAAAAATTAATAGTTAACGGAACTGTAGGACAATTAAAAAATCCTGTATTACATTTTACTTACAAAGGCTTTATTCCTTACGTTACAAAAAAAGATAGTTATGCGTGGTTTCAAGCACAACAACTTTTTGACAAAGGTAAAAAAGCAACCTATTTTCATTTAATTTTCAAACCTATATATCGCTTTTTTAGTAGTTATTTTTTACGTGGTGGCATCTTTGATGGTATTCCAGGATTAACAGTTGCAAGTGTAAATGCTTATGGTGTATTTTCTAGATATGCTAAACTAATGCTTTTACAGCGCGGAATTAGGTAATCTTATTAGCAATTAAAACTATAGCCACTTCCCTATTTTTAGCTTTCTTTTAAAAGTGAACAAACTATCTTCTCCTTTAATATCTATCCTATTTAATTCGTAATTATTTTTAAACGGAAATTTATTCACTCTATTTCCTATACGTAAACCATAAGCCATTTTATTTTGGTGTAAGAGATTAAAAAACGCTTGTTTTTCTTCTTTTTTACGAGGAAACTTACCATAAGGATATGCTAAAATATTATTAACATTAAGCTTGTGCTTAATTATAAAACGTTTACAATGATTAAAATCTTCTTGAATATCTACCAACGACATTTCATGGTATTTCTTATGTTCAAAAGAATGTAAACCCAACTCAATACTTGCATCTAAAGATTTTAAGTCATTTACAGACATAATTTCTAGACTATTAGTGTTCCATAAGTCTTTTCCGCCTATATATTTAAATGGCACAAAAAAAGTAGCTTTAAATCCATATTTAATTAAAAGTGGAATTGCTATATCTAACTGACTTTTATATACATCATCGAACGTTATTATAACAGGTTTATTAGGTAGATCATTACCTGTTTTTAAATCTTGTAATTCACTAAAATGAAACGTTTGATAATTGTTTTCTTTTAAGTATACTAATTGAGCTTCAAAGTTTTGACCAGAAACTGTTAATCCTTTAGCTTCTGAACTACTTTTACAGATATCATGATACATTAAAATAGGTAGTCTTGCCAATGCTTTATTTTTTTATAATAAAAAGAAGTAAAATGTGTACTTTTGACAAATATATAAAAAGCCAACTACACCATACTACTTATTTTTATTCATGATTAGTGCCTTAGCAATTACTTACAACGAAGCATCGCATATAGAACGCTACATTAAGAGTTTATCATTTGCAGACGAAATTATTGTTGTAGATTCTTTTAGTACTGATAATACTGTAGCATTAGCTGAAAAATTAGGAGCTAAAGTTATTAAACGTGAATTTAAAAATTTTTCTGATCAAAAAAACTTTGCAATATCTTTAGCAAAATACAATTGGGTAACATTTTTTGATTTGGACGAAATTGTACCAGAACCATTAATTAACGAAATTAAAAATATTGTTAAAAACAGTAATTCTTTAAATGCCTACGAAGTAAAACGAGATTTTTATTTTATGGGAAAACGCATAAAATATAGCGGATTTCAAACAGATACATCTGTTAGATTATTTAATAAAACAACCTGTAAATACGGTAACCAACCAGTTCATGAAATTATAGAAACTACTGGGAGAATTGGTAAACTAAAACAAACTGTAAAACACTATACTTATAAAGATTTTGACACTTATAACAATAAGTTAAGTCATTACAGTCAATTACAAGCTGAAGCATTGTACAAGAAAAATGTGCGTCCAAATATGTATCATTTTTTATTTAGACCTTGGTATCGTTTTATGCATCAATACTTTTTAAGACTTGGAGTTTTAGATGGTAAAGAAGGTTTTATAATTAGCTACATTCACGCTTTTTCTGTATTTAAACGTTATGTCCAATTATGGTGTTTATACCGTAAAATAGATTAATACTTAATCTTAGTTTTCCAAAAACTTTTTACTTTAGGTTTCTCAAAACCATGACAACCAAAAGGCAATTGGTTCTTATTTAATTTAAATGCTAATTCTGGTTTTCTATCTATAGCAAAACCTAATGCTTCTTTGTAAAATGGAATACTAAAGTCTGGATATTCTTTTGGTACTTTTATTGACCAAAAAACATCTTCCATAACCGTAAAATCATCTTTATTACTTGATAACATCTGCTCAATATCACCTTCCATCTCAAGTGCTATTTCAGCGTGTTTTTGAACATTTCTTAATGATAAACCTCCATTACCAACTTTAAAGAAGATTTTAGAGCGTTTTTTTTTCTTTTTAGAGTGAAATATTTTTTCAATTTTTTTTATAAAAGTGTTTGGACTAGCAATCCATGGAGCTCCTATATAATCATAATCTTTATTACACCAATCTAATAATTCATTTTTAAACACATATGCATCTAATTGGTAAATTAACAAATGTTTGTATTCAGAAAAACGTTTATAGAACTGCTCAGATAACATTAATCTATTGTAACCTAAAACCGAAGTAAAAAAATCATCGTTAAAGGTTTCAAAACTACATTTCTCTAATTTGTAAGTTTTAACAAAGTCTGTAACATCTAATTTTTTTGGTACTACAAAACTAATTGGGAAATCACCTAAAACAGAAAGGCATTGTTTAAGTGAAGCTATTTCAAAATCTCTTAAATTAGTTTGATATAGTGGAATAGTTATAACGACAGGTGATTTCATTTAAAACAATTGTTTAGAAAACAGGTTTAACTTAATAGTCTTTTTATTTTATAAAAAACTTTTCTGTAAAAAATATTGTCTTTATAAAATTTAAAATCATGTTTAGTTTTACTTAATTCTTTAATAACTCTATTAAAAAACATAGATTTATATTGGTCTTCTAAATTATTAAAGATATGCAATTTAGCTAGCTTAGTGTTCTCTTCCATATGATCAAAGTTAACTACTGTACCATTAGGATTCATTCTGTAAAATACTAGTTTTTGATTTACATATTCTGTGCTAAATTCATTTTTATAAAACTCTAACCAAAAACACCAATCTTCGTTTGCATTCAAATCTGTATTAAACCTTATTGAATTTAAAATTGATTTTTTAAAAAGGCCACAATGGATTGGTATAGAAAACTTTAATTCCCATTGTAAGAGTATATTTTCATAATTAAAATCTACTTTGCTTAAGTCACAAAATGCACGTCTAGGTTTATTTATAGTTTTTCTAAATCTTAAAAAATCTGTAATAATCATTCCAGATTTTTTTTTCTGTAAGGCCAAAGAATTTAAAATTTTATCTTTATGCAATACATCATCAGAATCAAGAAATTGAATCCAATCTCCTTTTGCTTGATCTAAACCAATATTTCTAGCATTACTACGTCCTTTATTCTCAATATCAAAAAGTAAAAACCTGTGGTCTTTAGATTTAAAAATATTACAAATTTCTAAAGAATTATCCGTAGAGCCATCGTTTACAATTAAACATTCCCAATTTTTATAACTTTGAGCAAGAACAGAATTTAAAGTTTCTTCTAAAAACTGGGCTTGGTTATAGCAAGGTATAATTATGGAAACTAAAGGTTCTTTGCTTTGCATTGTTTTTATTTAATATATTTACTTCAATTTTATATTATAGCAAATATAGCTTTAATATCATATACAATATAAATTCATGGATATATCCGTAATTATCATCAATTATCACTCTTCTGAATATACTATCAAATGTATTAATTCAATAATTGAACAAACAAAGGAAATTAACTATGAGCTTATAATTGTAGATAACAATTCAAATAAAAAAGATTTAAAAAGGCTTGAAGATTTTACTAAAAATAAGAAGATTATGCTTGTTAAAAGCAAGATTAATCTTGGTTTTGGAGCTGGAAATATGTTTGGTGCTCAATATGCAACTGGAAATTATTTAGCATTTCTTAATAATGATGTTATCTTAATAGAAAACTCATTACAAATTTTATTCGACTTCTTAAAAAACAATAAGAGAATTGGATTGGTTGGTCCAAATCAAATAACAGAAAACAACGCCTTTTTTAAACAATCCTATAGTCATTATAATAGTGTTCATAATATTCCTTTTACGGAAAAAAACTCAACCAAACATTACACCAGACTGTACGGAAAAGAAAAGTTAAAAACACCTTTTAAAGTAGATTTAGTTTCTGGAGCATTTATGTTATTTAAACTAGAAGCTTTCAATTCAATAAATGGATTTGACCAAAATATATTTTTATTTTATGAAGAGATAGATGTATCTACAAGACTATCAAAAAAAGACTATGACACGTATTTTCATCCTAACACAACCTTTATTCATTATCAAGGTAAAAGTTCTGGAAATACAGATTTAAAAATTGAATATTTAGTTTCATATTTATATATAATTCAAAAAAACTATTCTTACCTCAAATTTAAATACCTTAAAACTCTAACTCAATTAAGGTTATTATTTAAAAGTATTAGTCGTCCAAAATATTTTAAGTTATTATTACTAAGTCTTAAAAGTGGTAATTCGTTATCATACTCGAAAAGAGTAAAAAATTAATATTTTAAGCATTTAAAAACTACAAATAAATTTTAGTTAATTATGTTTTAAATAGCTAAAACTATACTTTTGTGGTGTGAGCTAAACTTAAAGCTACTGCTTTAAAATAATTAATATTATATTAAATGATTCATACACTTATAATCTGGAATAAAGCTTTTAATCAAAAGGATCATATTTTAAAAGATATTGATACTAATTTCAACATTATAAATACATTTAATTTTAATTGGAAAAAAGAACATTTCCACGCCAATTTAAAACGATTTTATTCACATTCTCAATACCAAAGAAAATTAAGTAGTTTTAATAAAATTATTTCTAAAAAAATTAAGCATTGTGGAGATAATGAGTTCCTATTAATTGTTTTTGAGGATAAATCTCCTAATTTAACCAAAAGAGAAACTTCGTCTGGTACTAATACAGTGAATTCTAATGTTTTTGATAGAAAAAAATCTTACAGAAAGCTAACTGGCGGAGGACATAAAATACATTCTTCAGACAATTCATTTGAAACTAATAAAGATTTAGTTTTACTTTTTGGACAGACAACAGAAGAATTCTTGAATGAATATTCTAACAAAAACAATAATGCAATAAATATTGCACGCAATATTACTGGTGTTCCGTTCTGGAAAGATGTAAATCAATTATTTAAAGTATTAAACAACTCTATAAATTATGTTGTTTTAAGAAATTTTGAATGCTTACCAAATGAATATAATGTAGAAGGTCATGGAGACATAGACGTTTTAGTAGAAAACGAAAACTTTATGGCTTACCTTACTGGGGCAAAAAATATGTCGCCTAAAAAATCGTATCGCTGTAATTATGAAATTAATATAAATAACGAGCAAGTTCCTTTTGATTTTAGGTTTCTTGGAGATAATTATTATGATGTAGCTTGGGAAAAAAACATATTAGAAACCAAAGAGTTAGCGAAAGACACTTTTTATGTTCCAAACCAAGAAAATCATTTTTTCTCTTTATTATATCATGCTGTAATTCACAAAAGATCTATTGGAAAAGATTACATAAAAAAACTTAACTCTATTAATGATAGCTTTATTCCAAACTTTAAAAATATAAAGTCAGAAAAAGAGTATAGCTTAGCATTGGCTAAATACCTAGAAGATGCAAGTTATAATTTTACTACACCAATAGATAAAACAGTTTATTTTAATGAAAAAAACATTTGTTATTCAGACTATGGAGAACATAGTTATAACAAATACAAACATTTAGTAAGTCAAACTATACTAGAATTTAAAAATAAAAAAATTGCAACTCAAGTCTTTAAATATAATGGGACTTATATAAAAAAAGCAAATGAACCTGTAATTAGCAATGAAATAAAGTATTTATCACTTGTAAATCATTCAACGCTATTCCCCAAAATTATAAAAGTAAACAAATCTAAAATTGATTCTGAAATTTATCTTACTGAAATTAATGGAATTCTATTTTCAGAAATAAAAAGAGCTCCAAAATTTTGGAAAAAAAGACACATTCTAAATGTTATAAAAAGCTCCATTGATGTGCTTATAGAACTAACTGAACATAACATTTTACATAGGGATATTAGACCTGGAAATATTATGATTCAAAAACAAAGTGGCTTAAACACTTCTGTTTTATTCGATTTTGGCTGGGCAACCTCTATTAACACTTTAAATGAATCGTTTCCAGAAGGATTAGGAGATACATTTAAATTCAATGAAGGAGAATTTTCTGATGCTTATTCTATGGGGAAATGTTTAAGAAAACAATTTCCTAAGTTTAGTTTTTTAAAACAAATAACGTCTCCTTTATCTGCTATAACTCCAGAGGATTACAAAAACAAGGAACATCTTATTTTACAATTAAAAGAGGTGAAAAAAACAGCAAATAATCTTAAGTTTTCTAATATTGACGGTATACTCTTAATTACAAAAAGAATTAAATCTTGGCTTAAACATATTTTAAATTTATAAAACCATAGAAACTTCACTTAACATATTAAAACAAGGAAAAGTACTACTCTATCCTACAGATACAGTTTATGGTTTAGGTTGTGATGCTACAAATTTTGAAGCCGTTAAAAAAATTTATCAATTAAAACAGCGAGAAGAATCTAAAGCACTTATTTGTTTAGTTTGCGACGTTAAAATGTTAGAAAAGTATATTGAAACTATTCCTGAAACAGCATATCAAATTATAGAGTTCGCCACAAAACCTACAACTATCATTTACGATAATCCAATTGGTCTAGCTAATAATTTAATAGCAAAAGACAATACGTTAGCTATTAGGATTGTGCATTCTGGATTTGCTCATAATTTAATTAAAACGTTAGGCAAACCTATAGTTTCTACTTCTGCAAATATCTCTGGAGAACCAACTCCAAAAACCTTTAACGAAATAAGTCCACAAATTTTAAAAGGTGTAGACTATGTTGTAAATTTGCCTTGCGAATCTAATAACAAACCATCAACTATTATTAAATTAAGTAACACTGGTGAAGTAAAAATTATTCGCGAATAACAACAAGTGTCAGAATTCATTTCTGAATAAAACTTTTTAGTCAGTTTACAAGTCCTTTTAATGAATTATAAGCAAGCATTACAAAACCCACTTTTTGATACTATTACTAAAGCTTCTCAGCTTTTAAAAACAGACAGTTATGTAATTGGCGGATTTGTTCGCGATTTCTTTTTAAAACGTGGACAAGCAAAAGATATTGATATTGTTGCAGTTGGTAGTGGCATTGAATTAGCAAAACAAGTCGCTAAATTATTACCAAACAAGCCTAAAGTACAAGTTTTTAAAACCTACGGAACTGCAATGTTGCGTTATAACGATATAGAAATTGAATTTGTTGGCGCAAGAAAAGAATCTTATCAAAAAGATAGTAGAAACCCTATTGTGGAAAATGGCACTTTAGTAGATGATCAAAACAGAAGAGATTTTACTATAAACGCATTAGCATTAAGTCTAAATACTGGTACATTTGGAGATTTACTGGATCCTTTTAATGGGATAAAAGATTTAGAAAATTGTATTATAAAAACTCCGCTAAATCCAGACATTACTTATTCGGACGATCCATTACGTATGCTTCGTGCCATACGTTTTGCTACACAACTTAATTTTAAAATAGAAAGTGCATCTTTAGATGCTATCAGTAATAATTCAGGTCGTATAGAAATTATAACAAAAGAACGTATTGTTGTAGAATTAAATAAAATATTAGATAGTCCAGTGCCTTCTGTTGGTTTGCTTCACTTAGAACAAACTGGTTTACTAGAATATATTTTACCAGAACTTACTGCTTTAAAAGGCATTGATGAAGTTGAAGGGCAAAAACATAAAGACAACTTTTACCACACATTAGAAGTTGTAGATAATATTGCATATCATACAAATAATTTATGGTTGCGTTGGTCTGCCTTATTACATGATATAGGAAAAGCACCAACTAAAAAATTCAGTAAAAAAGTAGGCTGGACGTTTCACGGTCACGAATTTGAAGGCTCCAAAATGGTGTATCATTTGTTTAAGCGTTTAAAAATGCCACTTAATGATAAAATGAAATTTACACAAAAAATGGTGTTTATGAGTTCTAGACCAATCGTTTTAGCTCAAGATACAGTAACAGATTCTGCGGTTAGACGTTTAGTTTTTGATGCTGGAGATTATGTAGATGATTTAATGACACTTTGTGAAGCAGATATTACGACTAAAAACCCTAAGAAGTTTAACAAATATCATAACAACTTTAAAATTGTTAGAGAGAAAATTATTCAAGTTGAAGAAAAAGATCATATTAGAAATTTTCAACCACCAGTTTCTGGTGAAGAAATTATGAAGACTTTTAATTTAAAACCTTCAAAAGAAATAGGGATTATTAAAGAGACTATAAAAGAAGCTATTTTAGATGGTAAAATTCCTAACGAACACGATGCTGCTTTCAACTTAATGTTAGAAAAAGGTAAAGCGTTAGGTTTAGTTTCTCAATTATAAAAAAACACAGGATGAGAAAAAGTTTCAGAAATATATCAAAAACCGCTTTGGTTTGTGTTTACCTAATTATAATTGCTGGTGCAATTGTTAGAATGACTGGTTCTGGAATGGGTTGCCCGGATTGGCCAAAATGCTTTGGTTATTATGTTCCTCCATCGGACGAAAAAGACATTGTTTTTAAAGTAAATCACGAATATAAAGAAGGAATTATTATTGTAAATAACGAATCTTTATTAGTAGCTAAAAACAATTTTAAATCTGGTAATATTTTAAATCCAAATAATTGGGAAGCTTATACAGAACATAGTTATGCTAAATACAATCCAACACACACTTGGATAGAATACATTAACCGTTTAGCTACTGTTCTAGCAGGAATTCCAGTTTTAATTATGTTTTTACTGTCCTTTTTGTTTTGGCATAAGCACAAACTAATTCCAATTCTAGGCACGCTTACTATTTTAGGAATGGGATTTCAAGCTTGGTTAGGCAAAACTGTTGTAGACTCAAATTTATCTCCTTATAAAATTACTATTCATATGGTAATGGCTTTAGCAATTGTGGCGTTTATTTTAGGGATTATTTATTTATCAAAAACCAATTATAAACTACAAAAGTTTGATGTTAAATTTAGAAACATCTTAGTAATTGCAATTATTTTAAGTCTAGTTCAAATAGTAATTGGTACACAGGTAAGACAAGACGTTGATCAACAAATTAAATTAGTTGGAAACATAAAAACATTATGGTTAAATAATCCAAATATTAAATTTTACGTTCACAGAACATTTTCAATTTTAGTCTTTTTATTAAATGTATGGCTATTGTACTATAATAAAAAGCACATTTTAGGCTACAATAAAATAAAGTTAGTAATTGCCTGTATTGGTATAGAAATAGTTACCGGAATTGCAATGTACTATTTTAATTTTCCTTTTTTATCTCAACCATTACATATTGTAGTTGCCTCTATAATGATTGGAATTCAGTTTTATATTTTTCTTGAAGCTTATAGTAAAGCTCATAAAATTGCATAACTTTGCACTAGAACAAATGCAGATATGATTTACAGATTTAGAGTTATTTTAGACCACGATAGTAAAGAAGATATTTTTAGAGATATTGAAATTGCAAGTACAGATACTTTAGAAGATTTACATAATAGTATTACACAAGCATTTGGTTTTGATGGTACAGAAATGGCATCTTTTTATCTTAGTAATGACGATTGGGATCAAGGCGAAGAAATCTCTTTATTTGATTTAAGCGAAGGAATGAATAGCGTACGTTTAATGAACGAATCTGCTTTAGATGATTCTGTTGGTGTTAAACAAACCAAACTTATTTATGTGTACGACTTTTTAAGTATGTGGACATTTTTTGTAGAATTGGCTGAAATTGTAGAAGAGGTTGAAGGTGTAGATTACCCAAACCTAATGTTTGTTC
Source organism: Aurantibacter sp. (assembly GCF_042094015.1). Taxonomy (NCBI): domain Bacteria; kingdom Pseudomonadati; phylum Bacteroidota; class Flavobacteriia; order Flavobacteriales; family Flavobacteriaceae; genus Aurantibacter; species Aurantibacter sp. Next base: position 10,125 of record NZ_JBELDZ010000060.1, read on the forward strand.
ACGGACAAATTCCTGATAACGCTCCAGAAAAAGTTTTTGAAGCAGAAAAAGATGAGTTTTCTGACGAATTTGACGATGAAGATGATGATTTTGATATTAATGATTACGATAATTTAGATTTTCAAGAGAATTGGAATTAAATTATTCTTGAACATAAAAGTTCATCTTTAAATAAAACAAAAAAGCAACCATTTATTTAATGGTTGCTTTTTTTTAATTTATATGAAAAACTAAGCATTTACATTTTAAATAAAGGCAAATCTTTCATTAGCTCGTTTACTTTATTTTTAACAATTTCTAATGTAGTTTCATCTTCTGAATTAGTAAGAACATTATCAATTAGCTCAACAACAATTTCCATATCCTTTTCCTTTAAACCTCTTGTAGTAACAGCTGCAGAACCAATTCTAATTCCCGAAGTTATAAATGGGCTTTTATCATCAAAAGGAACCATATTTTTATTTACTGTTATATCTGCTTTTACTAAAGCATTTTCAGCATCTTTTCCAGAAATGTTTTTGTTACGTAAATCTATTAACATCATATGGTTATCTGTTCCATTAGATATTAATTTATAATCACGTTTTACAAAAGCTTCTGCTAATGCGTTTGCGTTTTTCTTTACTTGTAACATATAATGCATAAACTCGTCCGTTAAAGCTTCTCCAAAAGCAATAGCTTTAGCAGCAATAATATGTTCTAATGGTCCACCTTGATTTCCAGGAAAGACACCTGAATCTAACAAAGAAGACATTTTTCGTAAATTGCCATTTTTTAAGGTAATTCCAAATGGGTTTTCAAAATCTTTACCCATTAAAATCATTCCTCCTCTTGGTCCACGAAGTGTTTTATGTGTTGTAGTTGTAACAACATGACAATGTGGTAATGGATCGTTTAAAATACCTTTAGCAATTAAACCTGCTGGATGAGACATATCTGCTAATAATATAGCATTTACACTATCTGCAATTTCTCTAAACTTAGCAAAATCAATATCTCTAGAATACGCAGAAGCTCCAGCAATAATAAGTTTTGGCTGTTCTTTTGTCGCAATTTCTTGAATTTTATCATAATTTAAACGACCTGTTTCTTCTTCTACGCCATAAAACACTGGATTATATAATCTACCAGAAAAGTTTACTGGAGATCCATGTGTTAAATGTCCTCCATGAGACAAGTCAAACCCCAAAATAGTATCACCTGGTTTTATACAAGCGTGAAAAACAGCAGTATTTGCCTGACTTCCAGAATGTGGTTGAACATTAACATATTCCGCTCCAAATAATGCTTTTGCGCGATCTATTGCTATTTGCTCTACTTCATCCACCACTTCGCAACCACCATAATAACGTTTACCAGGATAACCTTCGGCATATTTGTTTGTTAAAACAGAACCTGCAGCTTCCATAACTTGGTCGCTTACAAAATTTTCTGATGCAATTAATTCTAGTCCGTGTAATTGGCGCTCTTTTTCAGCTTCAATTAATTCAAATATTTGTTCGTCGCGTTGCATAACAATAGATTATTTTAATAAGATGCAAAAATAAGAAATAGAAAAGTTTTAATCTTCAATTAAAATGAATTCTTTACAAAATGTATCAATTTCAATAATTATAAAAATTTAACGCATTTTTAAAAGGTTATATTAGTATAAAAATCAAAAATTATGTAGGTTTGATAGATTATTGAGAACCATATAAAAAAATTAACCTATGCCAATTACCGCAAATAATCCAGATAGAAAATCGTGGTTACACGTTGACAAAAATTCAGATTTCCCTATTCAAAATATTCCTTTTGGAGTATTTTTAACAAGAGATGACATTATAACTATTGGAACTCGTATTGGAGATACTGCAATTGACTTAGGTGCTTTGCATCAATTAGGTTACTTTAAAGATATTCCTTTAACAGATGATATTTTTCTTCAAGATACTCTGAACGATTTTATTGCTGATGGACGAAAAACCTGGCGTGCTGTTAGAAATAGAATTGCAGAAATATTTGATGCTGATAATGACCATTTAAAAAACAATTTAAAAGATAAAGAAGTTGTTCTTTTTCGTTTAGATGAAATTGAGATGCAATTACCTGTCCAGGTTGGAGATTATACAGATTTTTACTCAAGCATAGAACATGCCACAAATGTAGGTACTATGTTTAGAGATCCTGATAATGCTTTATTACCAAACTGGCTACATATTCCTGTAGGCTATCACGGAAGAAGTAGTTCTATTATTCCTTCTGGAATTCCAGTACATAGACCACAAGGACAAACTTTACCTGCGGACGCTAAAAACCCTGTTTTTGGACCAAGTAAATTAGTTGATTTTGAATTAGAAATGGCTTTCATAACTACAGATGCTAACGATTTAGGTGAACCAATTCCTGTAGACGAAGCTGAAGAGTATATTTTTGGAATGGTTTTATTTAACGATTGGTCTGCAAGAGATATGCAAAAATGGGAATATGTTCCATTAGGACCATTTTTAGCTAAAAGTTTTGCATCATCTGTATCGCCTTGGATTGTAACTTTAGATGCTTTACAACCTTATAAAACTAAAGGACCAAAACCTTTAAAAAATCAATTACCATACTTACAACAAAAAGGAGATAAAGGTTACGATATTAACTTAGAAGTTGCAATTCAACCAGAAAAGCATCAAGAAACTGTAGTATCTCGTTCTAACTTTAAATATATGTATTGGAGTATGTCTCAACAATTAGCGCATCACACCTCTAATGGTTGCCCTGTAAATTCTGGAGATTTAATGGGAAGCGGAACAATTTCTGGTCCTACACCAGATTCATATGGCTCAATGTTAGAATTATCTTGGAAAGGAACAAAACCTCTTAAAATGAATGATGGCTCTGAACGTAAATTTATTAACGATAACGATACTGTTATTATGCGTGGTTATTGTGAAAATAATGGAACACGAATTGGTTTTGGAGAGGTTAGCACAAAACTTTTACCAGTTTTTGAACCAAAGAAAAAATAATTAATATTAAATTTCTAAAACAACCCTTAATAAAATTAAGGGTTGTTTTATTTTTGGCATATTATTTGACTATAATCGCAAAATCAATATTATTATGAAAAACGTTTCTTCTTACTTAGCACTTTTGCTATTTTTATTTTTCTGTAACAATATATTCAGTCAAAAAAATCAAAAAGAAACTAGTTCGATTTCTTCTCAAATCTTAAACTCAAATTCTTTTAATGAATATTCTGTTGAAAATTTTTTCTTTGATACAGATAAGAAACAATATTTTTCTGGAGAAACAATATGGTATAAATTATATGTTTTAGAAGAGTCAACAAACAAGTTAAATCTTTTAACCAAAAACGTTCACATAGATTTATTTTTTGAAAAAAAATTAATTGATAGTCAAACAGTATTAGTAGATAATGGAATTGCTTACGGGAAGTTCCTAACAAACAAAGACTTTAATTCAGGAAATTACAGATTTCAAATAAACACTAATTACAACAGTAATTTTAAAGCACCATTTAGTTTTCCTATTGAAATTATTTCGCCTTTAAAAAACATAGAACCATCTAAAAACGAATCAAAAGAGCTTGTTAACTTAAAAAACAATAAGCCTATTTTAGAGTTTTATTCAGAAAGTAATTCTTTAGTTAATGATATTCATAATAAAATAATTATCAAATCTAATTTAAAAGAAAACACAATAATTAACTTTATAAACACAAAATCTAAAAAAATTGTAGCAAGTACAAAAACATCTATTGATGGTAGTGCTATTGCTTTTTTTAAACATAATTCTAATATTAATTACACAGCAAAAATAAATTTTAATTCTAAAGAATATTTATTTAACATTCCTAAAGCATCACCGCTTGGTTTTACAATATTTAAAAGTAGAGCTCCTAAAAACTCAACCATTAAAACTTTTATTCTAAAAACAAATGAATTAACTCTTAAGCAATTTGATAACAAAAAAGTTTTTATAATCTTACACAAAAAAGGTTTTATAAAATCTTTTGCAGAGTTAACCCTTAAGAACAATGTATTAGACTACCGCTTATCTTTTAAAAACTCAGAACTCTTTAATGGAATTAATGCAATTAGTGTATTGAGTGAAAATAATGAAACATTAGTTACACGTTATTTTTTAAACGAGGATAATAACAAAATAAACCTTAGTTATAATAAAATATCAGAAGATTCTGTACAAGTTCGACTTAGTAGTAACGTAGATAAATTTGCTAACTTAAGCATAGCTGTTCATTCTGAAGATTTTAATCAAACTAAATCAAATATAAAATCTTCAATTTATTTTGATAATAAGTTTATTAAAGATTCAAAACTAAATGAATACTTTTTCGAAAACCAAGAAAAAGCAGATGATTATTTACAAATAATCTCTGGTGAAATAAATCCATTGCCTTACAAAAGCGTAGCTTCAAAAAAAATAATTTTCAAAAGAGAATATGGGTTTAAATTAAAAGGAAAAATTAACCATAAGATAGATAATGCAAAAGACTATAAGGTAATGCTAACTTCTAAAGAAAATAGCATCTTACTAGTAAAAGATCTTGAAACTGATAATAGCTT
>NZ_JBELDZ010000061.1:0-5822 GCF_042094015.1 Aurantibacter sp.
AAAACAAATGTAAAAGGCGTTTTCCAGAACACAGATACTGTTTTTTATACCAAAGACTTTACGGAAAGTGGTTTTGTTTTTTCTCCTTTTAATTCCGAAGAAAAAAGTATCTTAATTCCATTAGACGCATCTGATATTATAGAGGTAGATGTTTTAGAAAACACATCAGAAGAACTAGAATTAGAAAAACCTAAAAATGAAGTAGATATTACTGCTAAAGGATTTCATTTTAGTTTGGTGTCTAAAGCAATTCAACATATAAAAAATCATAATTTTGAAAAAGTTGTAGTTTCTAGAAAAGAAGTTATTCCGCTTAAAGAAAACAATCCCATTATATTATTTAAACGCTTATTGGCAACGTATAATAATGCGTTTGTGTATTGTTGGTATCATCCAAAAGTAGGATTATGGCTTGGAGCAACGCCAGAAACTTTATTAAGTGTTACGGGAAACAGATTTACAACAATGTCTTTGGCAGGAACACAAGCTGTTAATAATAAAAATGATTGGCAAGCTAAAGAAACCGAAGAGCAACAATTAGTAACCAATTATTTAGTATCTAATTTACAAGATTCTGTAAGCAGTTTAACTATTGGAAAAACAGAAACTATAAAAGCTGGAAATTTATTGCATTTACGTACCAAATTATCTGGTGTTTTAAATACAAACTTAAAAAATGTAATTGCAGTTTTGCATCCAACTCCAGCAGTTTGTGGTTTGCCAAAACAAGTAACTAAAACGTTTATTTTAGAATACGAAAATTATAATCGTGAATTCTATACTGGTTTTTTAGGTGAATTAAATCTTAAAGAAGAAAAAAGCAGAAACACTAACCGTAGAAATGTAGAAAATAACGCGTACGGCTCTATAAAAAAAGTCTCGAATTTATTTGTTAATTTACGTTGTATGCAATTAACAGATACAAAAGCGCATATTTATATTGGTGGCGGAATTACTAAAGATTCTATTCCAGAAAACGAATGGCAAGAAACCTGTAATAAAACTGAAACTATGAAAAATACACTTTTTTAGTATCTTTTAATTAACGAAAATGAACTTGGAAATTTTTAGAAATTTGATCATAGTCATCTCTTGTTAGTTTATTGTTTTTTTGTCTTAATAAAATTAACTTATCACTCTCTAATATTAGTTTATCAATAAACTTTCTAGTGTCTTTAGAGTAATTAAATGAAAGTGTTTCCCAGTTTTTTCTAAGAATAGGAGATTGTAACCACATTAAAAAGTTATTAACCCATATATCTTTTCCAGTAATATCATTAGAGCCAAGAGATAAAAAGTCTTCCATTGCTTGAAATATTCTTATAGAGCTAGCTATTTCAATTTGTATTCTCTTTGCTTGATCATAGTCAATAGGCTCAATATTACCATGATCAGTATCTGGAGTTAAAGATTTAAAAAGGTAAAAACCTTCAGGATAAAGTTGTGCTAATTCAATTTGAGGAGTTAGCCAATTTCTTTGAATATTTTCTAAGGTATTATGTGTGGTTCTATTTTTTTCAATTCGTTTGTTAGAATTTGTGTTTATTATTAAGTTATACATTACTAAAATTATGGATACACTTGCTGTAATTCCAATAATTAACTCAAGTTTTCTATCTTTTTCAGTCTTTAAATTTTTAATATATAAAAAACCAAATATTAAAATAATAATAACTATTATTAATAAAAAATATAAGTTGTTTTCGTCTAAAAAAGTTAGCATTATTTTTTTGATTAAAATTTAGTTGTATTAAACAAATTTAGCTTAAAACATTGACAAAATCAAGTTTTTAAATTGTTGTAGATAAAACATATTCTTAAAATCTATAAATAAATTTCAAAGGTTTTGTATTTTTACAATACGTTATGAAATACCCAAAAATTCCATTAGCACAAACCGTAATTCAGTTGTGTGAAGCTAAAAATATAAAGCATATTGTTTTGTCTCCAGGAAGCAGAAATGCGCCTTTATCTATTGGCTTTACACATAATCCGTTTTTTAAATGTTATAGTGTTGTGGACGAACGTTGTGCAGCATTTTTCGCTTTAGGCATAGCACAACAATTACAAGAACCTGTAGCGGTAGTTTGTACATCTGGAAGTGCTTTACTAAATTATTTTCCAGCAGTAGCAGAAGCTTTTTATAGTAATATCCCTTTGGTTGTAATTTCTGCCGATAGACCAAAATATAGAATTGGCATAGGAGATGGACAAACCATAGACCAAAAAGATGTTTATGGAACTCACGTAGTATATACAGCTAATTTAAAAGAAGATATTACTGAAAACAAACAATTTACTCAAACAGAAAAAGAATTACCAATTTTTAAGAGTTTAGAAAATAAGTTAGAAAAGGCTTTAGGCTTGCAACAAAGTGTTCAAGATTATAATAATACAGAAATTAATATAGCTTTAAATAAGGCTATAGAAAGTAAATTACCGGTTCATATTAATTGTCCGTTTAACGAGCCTTTATATGATATTGAAGAGTCTGCTTCTATAGAAGTTGAGAACATAGAAAGTAAGTTAGAAGAAGCAGATTTTTCAGAATTTAATACGTTTAATACTATTTGGAAAAACTCATCTAAAAAAATGGTTTTAGTTGGTGTTTTAGAGCCAAACAGTTTAGAAAGAGCTTACGTAAACCTTTTAGCAGAAGATAATAGTGTTTTAATTTTAACAGAAAGCACATCTAATTTTCATCATAAAAATAGTATTCCAAGTATAGATAAATTAATTGGTGCTTTAGCAGATCAAGAATTTAAACAATTAAAACCAGATATTTTACTTACAATTGGTGGATTAGTAGTTTCTAAAAAAATTAAACAGTTTTTAAGAGCTTATCAACCAGAATGTCATTATCATTTAGGGTTACATCAAGCCAATAATACATTTTATATTTTAAACCAATGGTTTAAAATGCCTTTAAATACATTTTTTAATACTTGGCAGAATTCTTATAAATCTGTTCAAAGTAATTATCAAACGTTTTGGGTTAACGAGATGCAATTAAGACGAAAAAAGCATACAGATTATATGTCTAAAATTGGATTTTCAGATTTTAAGGCATTTCATCATATCTTGAAAAGTATACCAGAAAGCTTTCAAATACAATCTGCAAATAGTTCTATAATTAGATATTTACAATTATTCGATTTAAATTCAAAAAACACATTTTTTTGCAATAGAGGAACTAGCGGAATAGACGGAAGTACTAGTACAGCAATTGGAGCAGCAACAATAATTAACAATCCAACCTTATGTATTACAGGGGATTTAAGTTTCTTTTACGATAGTAATGCGCTTTGGAATAATTATATCCCTAAAAATTTTAAAATTATTGTAATAAATAATTCTGGTGGCGGTATTTTTAGAATATTACCCGGACATAAAAACACAGATAATTTTGATACGTTTTTTGAAACTAAACATAATCTAAATGCAAGTAAATTAGCCGAAATGTATGGTTTTAATTACGCCAGTACAGATAACGAAGCAGATTTAGAGATTGAACTAAACCAGTTTTATACAAATAACCTACAACCACAAATTTTGGAGATTTTTACTCCAAGCAGAGAGAATGACGACATTTTATTGAATTATTTTAAATTTATTAAATAAACTTTTTTTAAGTTGAAATGTTAAAACCGAATAAAAATAATTGTATATTTATAACTCAATAAATAACTTAAAACTATTATTATGAGTAAACGTGACGATTTAATCACAAAATACGCTGCAGATTTAAAAGATAAATGTGGTGTAACTCCAGATATGGATTTCTTAACTAAAGTAACTATTGGTTGTGGTCCATCTATTTACAATAAAGATGCATCTACTGTTTCTGGTACTGATGAAAAAGAATTAGCAACTGTAAAAAATAATTTCTTAATCAAGAAATTAGGATTAGCAGACAATACAGATTTAGATAAAGCGATTGATTCTGTAATTGAAACTTATGGTCGTTCTAACAAAAATAAATATAGAGCTGTAGTTTATTATTTACTAGCTAAGCATTTTAAAAAAGAAGCTGTTTATAAATAGTATTCAGTTTTTTAGATAAATTAAAAGCGTTGCAATTTACTTTGTAACGCTTTTTTATTGCTCAATACATTTTTCAATATATTTTAGTTTAAAGGAAACAAATTATATCACTACTTTTGCAGTATGATACAAATAGGTGAATTCCATACATTAGAAATTTTAAGAGATACAGAACCTGGATTGTTTTTAGGTAATGATGAAGGAGATGAAGTATTACTTCCAAATCGTTATGTACCAGAAGTTTTTAATATTGGCGAAGATATTGAGGTTTTTGTTTATTTAGATAATGAAGAACGTCTTATTGCAACAACAGACGAACCATTTATTATAAATGGAGAATTTGCTATGTTACGTTGTAACGAAGTAACTAGTCATGGTGCTTTTTTAGATTTTGGATTGGTAAAAGAATTGTTTTGTCCGTTTAAAGAGCAAGCCTTTCCAATGAAAAAAGGCGGTTGGTATCTAGTGCATTGTTTTGTTGATGAAGTTTCGGAACGTTTAGTAGCGTCAAGTAAAACAAATAGATTTTTAGATAATAAAGATTTAACGGTTGAAGAGTTTGAAGAAGTTAACATTATTATTTCTCATCCAAGTGATATGGGAATGAATGTTATTGTAAACGATAAACATTTTGGCTTAATTTATAAAGATAATATATTTCAAGACTTACATGTTGGAGATCGTGTTAAAGGTGTCGTTAAAAAAATACGTCCAGGAAATAAATTAGATATTGCTTTAGGTCAAATAGGGTACAGGAATATAGAACCTAATGCACAGCATATTTTTGATTATCTACAAGATAATTCTGGCTTTTTACCATTAAATGATAAATCTAGTCCAGAAGCTATTAAAAAGGAATTAGAGATGAGTAAAAAAACCTTTAAAAAGGCTATTGGTTCTTTATATAAAGACAAGAAAATTACTATAGAATCTGATGGGATTAGACTAGTCTAAGCTAATTGTATATTTTTAGAATTTATAAATGTTTTAGAATAAGTGTAAGCTTCTTTTAAAGATTTAAACCCTTTAAATGGTACATTTATAATAAATTGCTTTTCTATTTCAATATTGTATTTATTGTTGACATTATAATAAACAACAGTAAATAATTTAATTTTAGGTAATGCTTTAAAAAAACTTGGATAATCTAAAGCTTCAATAGAAAAATCGTTAATTCTGTTACTTAAAAAAGCAATTGAATTTGTGTCTTTATAGAAAGAGTTTATAGGTTCGAAAACTTCTTTAGAAAGGTTTAAGTCTAAATGAACACCTTCATTTACTTCAATACAAACTAGATTTTTAAAAAAATAAAGCACACCAGTTTTTAAAGGTAATACCTTTAAAACATCTTCTTTAATTGGTGTTAATTCTAGAGTCATATTAGATTAATAGTTGTACAATCTAATAAATAGTTTATTCTATATTACTACTGTTTTGTAAAAAAAAGAGTGTTTTTCGATAAACATAATTGTTATTACGATGTAATAACAATTATGGAATGTTATATCTCTATATCCAATAATACGTAAAAAAAGAAGTCCTAATGCGTATGATACAATCATAAGTATTAAGACTTTAACTTTATGTGAAACTTTATATTTAATCGATATCTAATAATTTTACAATGTTATTAGGAATTCCATTTTTGTGTAATAATATAGAAATGGTTTTCATTTTAAAATATGCTTCACTCATATAAACATATCCACCATGTTCTTTATTATTTGTTCCCCAAGAATTTTTTACTTTAAAGTAAATTTTTCCATTTTGATCTTTTA
>NZ_JBELDZ010000061.1:5832-14540 GCF_042094015.1 Aurantibacter sp.
AAGCTTCTTGTCTTAATTCAGGAGTAACTACAATTTCTTTAGTTATTATCGTTAGGTCTTTAGCTTCTTCTGTTGGCAAAATAGCAACACCATGTTTTGAAGAGAATGTTTTTTCACTTACATCGCAATCTAATTCTATAGAATAACCATTATCTAAAGCGTATAAAGTAGTTGCCATTAAATCTGATAATTTAATATTGTAAAAAGCACCATTAGAAAAATTATCAGGAATATTTAAAACAAATTCCGTGTAATAAGGTTTATGTGTAAAAGAAGTTAAGCTAACATAAACTTTAGGTTCAATCTTTAAGGACTTCATAAAACTAATAGGTGTATAATTTACACCTTTGTAAAAGAAACTTGTAGTTGGCGCACCTAATTTATCATTTAAAATAGAAGAAACAGGTGTTTTCCAATCTGTTATTTTTTTACCAATAAAACTATCTAAAACAGGTTTTAAAGCATCTACTAATTTGGAGTGGTTGTGCTTTTTTTGATCTTCTTTCAAACCTGTATAAAACGCATTTGGAACAAAGCCATATTCAGCAATACTATTAATAACATCATGACCTAATCCGCCTTGGCTAAATTGAAGTTTTCCTTGGCGCATAACATAATTCCAAGCCTTAGTCTCATAAGTATGTCTTACATTAAACATTTCAGATAAATCAATACGCTTTTTATTAATACGCATAATCTCACTTTCTAAAAACGAAGAAGCAGAAAAACTCCAACACGTTCCAGTATTTCCTTGGCTAATAACTTCGGTGGTTTCAACGTCTTTTATAAGTTCAAAAGTTCTAGTTTGTGAAAAACCTAAAGTTGAGATTAATGCGAAAATAAGATATAGACTATATTTTTTCATATTGAAACAAATGTTTAAATTAAATGATTTATTTTTGATAAAAATACTAAAAAATGGAACAACCTAACTGGAAAACAGCCAAAGAATATCAAGATATAACGTACAAAAAGTGTAATGGAGTAGCAAGAATAGCTTTTAATAGACCAGAAGTTAGAAATGCGTTTAGACCGCAAACAACATCTGAGTTAATTGATGCTTTACAAGATGCTACAATAGATACAAGTATTGGTGTAGTATTAATTTCTGGCGAAGGTCCAAGTCCGAAAGATGGCGTATTTAGTTTTTGTTCTGGTGGCGATCAAAAAGCTCGTGGACATCAAGGTTATGTTGGAAACGATGGTTATCATCGCTTAAACATATTAGAAGCACAACGTTTAATTCGTTTTATGCCAAAAGCTGTAATTGCAGTAGTTCCAGGTTGGGCTGTTGGTGGCGGACATAGTTTACATGTTACTTGCGATTTAACTTTAGCAAGTAAAGAACACGCTATTTTTAAACAAACAGATGCAGATGTTACTAGTTTTGATGGTGGATATGGTTCTGCATATTTAGCAAAAATGGTTGGTCAGAAAAAAGCACGTGAAATCTTTTTCTTAGGAAGAAACTACTCGGCACAAGAAGCTTACGAAATGGGAATGGTCAATTCCGTAATTCCACATGATGAGTTAGAACAAACGGCTTACGATTGGGCTCAGGAAATTTTAGCGAAGTCTCCAATGAGTATTAAAATGCTTAAATATGCTATGAATCTTACGGATGATGGTATGGTTGGACAACAAGTTTTTGCAGGTGAAGCTACACGTTTGGCTTATATGACAGAAGAAGCTAAAGAAGGTAGAAATGCTTTTTTAGAAAAACGTGCACCTAACTTTGAAAAGAAATGGATTCCTAATTAGTGATTGTAAATTTATCTATTTTAATTTTTTGAAAAAGTACGAATGACCAAAACTCAAGCTTATATAAAAGCTGCAAGATTGCGAACTTTACCATTGTCCGTTTCTGGAATTATTTTAGGAAGTTGTTTGGCTGGATTTCATAATGAGCAAACAATTTATGAAACTGGATTTTTTAATTGTTTTGGAACATCACTTTCAGATAAAAACTACATAATCTTCATTTTAGCATTTCTAACAACAGTAGCATTTCAAGTTTTATCTAATTTTGCAAACGATTATGGAGATGGCGTAAAAGGAACAGACGATAATAGAGTAGGAGAACAACGTATGGTTGGTAGCGGAATTATTACCTCTGCAGATATGAAACGTGCAGTAATTATTACAAGTATTATTAGTTTGCTCTTAGCTATTGGACTAATTTATGTGTCTTTTGGTGCAGATAATTTTTTATATTCTTTATTGTTTTTTGCTATTGGAATTATCTCTATTGCAGCAGCTATAAAATATACCGTTGGTAATAACGCTTATGGTTATTCTGGTTTTGGAGATGTTTTTGTATTTGTGTTTTTTGGATTGGTAAGCGTTTTAGGAACGTATTTTTTATACACAAAACATATTGATTGGCTAATTGTATTACCAGCAATATCAATTGGCTTATTAAGTACTGCGGTTTTAAATCTTAATAATATGCGAGATATAGAAACCGATGCTGCTACTAATAAAAATACCTTAGCGTTAAAATTTGGAGCAAAAAAAGCGAAAAACTATCATTATGTTTTAATAAGTATCGCATTAAAAACAGCTTTGGCTTTTATGGTATTAAGTTTTAATAGTTGGTTTAGTTTATTAGGATTAGTGGCGTTTATTCCACTAATGCTTCATGTTAAAAGAATTTCAAACATAACAATCCCAAATGAGTTTGATCCAGAATTAAAAAAGTTAGCTTTATCTACTTTTTTATTAGCTATCTTAATTGGTATTGGAAGTTTATTGTAAATGAAAATTAATTCTAGAAGACGTTTTATAAAAAGTACTATTCTTGCCATATCAAGTATATTGGCAATAGATATGTTCTGGTTTGAACGTTACATTATAGATTGGAATTATTTTGATGTATCTAAACCAAACACTGAAGCAAAAATTAAAGTAGTTCAGTTATCAGATTTACATATTCAGAGTATTAAAAGTTTTCATAAGTCTATTGCCTCAAAGATTAACGAGATGAAACCAGATTTAGTTTGTTTTACTGGCGATGCTTTGGACGATAATAACAACTTATCTGTATTGAATTTATTTTTAGAATTATTAGATCCTTCAATTAAAAAATATGCTATTTTAGGTAATTGGGAATATTGGGGAAACGTAAATATTTCAGAACTTAACAAAATTTATAAATCGCATAATTGTGAGTTGTTAATTAATAAAACTTCAAATTTTACTAAGAATAAAAGAACCATAAATGTTATTGGAATAGACGATTTTGTTGGAGGAAAAGCTAATTTACAAGCGTCAACATCTTCACTTAACACAAAAAACGATGCTTTGATTTTAAATCATTGTCCGCAATATTTTGAAACTATTCAAACTAAAGAAAACACATTAAATGCAAATTTAGTATTATCTGGACATACGCATGGAGGACAAATAACTTTTTTAGGAATAGTTCCTTTTAAACCTCAAGGAAGCGGACAATTTTTAAAAGGTTTATATGGCGATAAACTTAAAATGTATGTTTCTAAAGGCATTGGAACGAGTATATTACCTATTCGTTTTGGAAGTAGATCAGAAGTAGCTGTTTTTGATATCTAAAAGAGTTTTAATTGCTATAATTCATCTTTAGATTTTAAGTACTCTTCTCGTAAGTCATCACTTAATTTTCCGGTTCCATCATGTCTCCAGCCTGGAGGATTAAAAAAGTATAATAATCGTTTCTTAAAACTTTTATCACCTAAAAACACATCTTTAAGAAGTTCTTTCCACTCTAGAAAAGCAATCTTTACTGGATTATAAGTCTCAATATCTACAACAAGACCGTAAACTACTTTTTCAGAACTTAATTCTGCTTGAAACGTACCAAATAGTCTATCCCAAATAATTAAAATTCCTGCGTGATTTCTATCTAAATAGATTGGATTACTTCCATGATGAACTCTATGATGTGATGGCGTATTAAAAATAGCTTCAAACCATTTAGGCATTTTATTTATAGCTTCTGTATGAATCCAAAATTGGTAAATTAAACTCACCGACATTTGCAGCATAATCATACCAGGATGAAAGCCAAAAAGAGGTAACCATAACCAAAATATAAATGTATAAAATCCACCAGACCAAGTTTGTCTTAAAGCCGTACTTAAATTGTAGTGTTTAGAAGAATGATGCACTATATGAGAAGCCCAAAATAACCGACATTCATGAGATATTCTATGAAACCAATAATAAGCCAAATCATCTAAAAAAAAGATCAAGATAAAACTCCACCAAGTTATTGGAATAGTAAAAAACCTGAAATTAGTATAAACAAACACAAAACATGCTAAAACAATACCTTTACTTATAAAACCAAGTAAAACATTACCAATTCCCATACTTATAGATGCTATAGAATCTTTTGTTGTGTAGTTTTTTGATGCCACATAAAGTTCTAACAGTATAGCTAAAATAAAAACAGGAATTGCAAAAAGTATAATTTGAGGAAATTCTGTCATTTTGATAAATTATAACACTAAAGTAGTAAATTTTATTAGTAATTTTGATGATAATGATTGCGACTTATAAAAAACATATTTTAGAATTTAAACAAGCAAGCGGAACTTCACGTGGTATTTTAAAAACTAAAGAAACTTGGTTTATAATTCTTGAAGAAAATGGAAATAAAGGTATAGGAGAATGCGGTATTCTTAGAGGTTTAAGCATAGATGACAGACCAGATTACGAAGACCAATTAAAATATACTTGTGATAATATAAATAAGGGATTAGGTATTTTATATCAAGAGAATGAAGCTTTTCCAAGTATTCAAATAGGATTAGAAATTGCATTTAAGTCTTTAGTGAGTAAAGATGAATTCGATATTTTTCCATCAGATTTTTCTAAAGGAAATTCAAGTATTCCAATTAACGGATTAATTTGGATGGGAACAGAAGTCTTTATGAAACAACAAATAAAGGATAAAATAGAAGCTGGTTTTAGTTGTATTAAAATGAAAATTGGAGCTATAGATTTTGATACTGAATTAAACTTATTAAAATCTATTAGAAAAGAATTTAACCAAGAAGATATTGAGTTACGTGTAGATGCTAATGGTGCTTTTGCTCCAAATACTGCTTTAGAGAAACTAAAACAATTATCTGAATTTAATTTGCACAGTATAGAGCAGCCTATAAAAAAAGGTCAGATTCAAGAAATGGCAAGACTTTGTGAAAAAACACCTTTGCCAATTGCTTTAGACGAGGAATTAATTGGTGTTTTTGGTGTAACAAAACAACGCGACTTGCTACAAACCATAAAACCGCAATACATTATTTTAAAACCAAGTTTTATTGGCGGATTTAAAGGCAGTAATCAATGGATAGATTTAGCCAAGGAACAAAAAATAGGTTGGTGGATTACAAGCGCATTAGAAAGTAATATTGGCTTAAATGCCATAACGCAATACACATTTACAAAACAAGTTAATATACCTCAAGGTTTAGGAACAGGAAGTTTATATACAAATAATATATCTTCGCCATTAGAAATTAAAAAAGGGCATATAACATATAACACCAAAGTAAATTGGGATTTTAAATTTTAAACTATGAATTTTATACAACAAGCTTATAATGGTAAAAATGAATTTTGGCGCTATTTAATTGGCTCATTAATTATTTTTGGAGCAACTCTAGTTGGGCAAATGCCATTTACAGTAGCGGTTTTTGCTAAAGCAATTAAAGATGGCACAAATATTTATGAATTAGACGAGACAAAAATGTTATCTTATTTAGAGCCTAATTTAAACATAGCCTTATTATTACTGTCTTTTGTCTTTGCGCTTTTAGGACTTTGGATTGCTGTAAAATTTTTACATAAGCAAACATTAAAAATTATTATTACTACAAGAAATAAAATAGATTGGAAACGTTTTGGGTTTGCATTTATTTTCTGGGGAATTATTTCTGTAGTTATGATTTATGCTGATTATACTTCAAATCCTGAAAATTACGAATGGAATTTTGAATTAAATCGGTTTCTTATTCTATGTATAATAGCTATTATTTTAGTTCCAATTCAAACTAGTGTAGAAGAATTAGTTTTTAGAGGTTATTTAATGCAAGGTTTTGGGTTTTTAGCTAAAAATAGATGGTTTCCATTAGTAATGACATCTGTTATTTTTGGAGGAATGCACATTTTTAATCCTGAAGTTGGTAAGCTAGGTTACTCTATTATGATATATTATATAGGTACAGGTTTATTTTTAGGAATATTAACTTTAATGGATGAAGGAATGGAATTACCTTTAGGGTTTCATGCAGCAAATAACTTATTTACGGCACTTTTAGTTACTGCAAATTGGACAGCTTTCCAAACGCATTCCGTTTTAAAAGAAGTCTCTGAGCCAAGTTTAGAGTTTATAGATTTAGTATTGCCAGTGTTTATTATTTATCCAATTTTATTATTAATTTTTGCGAAAGTTTATAAATGGACTAATTGGAAAGAAAAACTTTTTGGTAAGATAGAAATGCCTATTGAACCTTCGACTGAAATAGATCAAATTAAAGGGTAATAATATTGAGTCCTAATTCTTTACATAGTAGCTTTAAATTAAATGGTGTTACGTACACTAACGATACATTGTTAGAAAAGGCAAAGTATTTAACAGATAAGAGTAACGATTTTGAAGCTGAAATAGGTCGTTTTCTAATAGCTTGGTTAAATAATGAAGCAGTAGTAAAAGTTAAAACTTCTGGCTCTACAGGTAAACCAAAAACTATATATTTAAGTAAAGAAGTTATGAAGGCTTCTGCCTTAGCAACTGGTTTGTTTTTTAATTTAAAACCAACGCAATCTGCCTTGTTATGTCTGCCGGTTAGTTATATAGCAGGAAAAATGATGTTGGTTCGCGCTATGGTTCTTGGATTAGAAATAGATACTATAATTCCTAAAATAGATTTAGATATAAATTCTAAGCATTACGATTTCGTAGCAATGATTCCTTCGCAAGTCGAAAAGAATTTAGATGTTTTAAATCAGTTTTCTATTTTAATTATAGGAGGCGGAACTGTTTCTCATGCGTTAAAAAAAGAACTTCAATCTATAGAAACGTCGGTTTTTGAAACTTATGGAATGACAGAAACCATCACACATATTGCTATAAAACCTATAAACAAAATAGATTATAAGCCTTATTTTAAAACCTTACCCAATATTACTATTTCTCAAGATAATAGAAATTGCTTAGTTATTAAAGCACCTCAATTAAACAAAGAAACTATTATAACTAACGATGTTGTTAATCTATATTCTGAAACAGAATTTGAGTGGTTAGGTCGTATAGATAATGTAATTAATTCTGGTGGGTTAAAATTGTTTCCAGAAAAAATAGAGGCAAAGTTAGAACCTTTTATTAAGGAACGTTTTTTTATAGCGGCACAAAAAAACCAAATTTATGGAGAAGTTGCAATTTTAATTGTTGAATCTAAAACAAATCAATTAAATACTTCTATTTTTAAGTCTTTAAATAAATCTGAAATTCCTAAAGCAGTTTATAATATACCTAATTTTGTAGAAACAAGTTCTGGTAAAATTCAACGTATTAAATCGTTAGAGTTATTGTAATAATAACTAGATGCAAAAATGAAAAATCCAGCACATAAGTACTGGATTTAAGATTGTTAATTTTGTTTTTTATTTTATTGAAAGCTTTAAAGTCACTAACTCGTTAGATGATGTTTTAATTTTAGCAAAATACAAACCTGTACTTGCTTCTATATTAAAGCGAATTGTTTTTTCGTTATACGCATTAATTGTTTTAATTAGTTTTCCATTAACGTCAATAATATCGATTGTTGTTTCTTTATAGTTTTTCCCTAAATCAAGATTAAAAGAACCGTTAGATGGATTTGGAAATAATTTAATAGAGTCAACTAACTCAAATACTGTAGTATTTAATGTGTTATTTACTAATGTTAAAGATTCTGAATTAGTAGCCTCATCTCCAGAAGTTGCATTATTACCGTTACCAACAATACCTGCAGCATAAATTGTAATATCACTCATTCCCGTCGGAGCGGTCCATGAAGTAGTGAAAATTGTTGACCCAGCAGAGAAACTTGGTGTAGAATGCTCTACGTATTGTCTTACACCTATAGTAGAGATAGTTGTACCTGCTCCTGGACTGGATAATGCTCCTGCTTGAGCATTAGTTCCATCTAATAACACAGATTGAAAACCTCTTGCAAAACCAAAATTACTACTTACATTATATTCTAGAGTATAAATTGCTCCAGGAATATAACCTGTAACTACAGTACCCATTCCATCTTTAGCGGTAATAGAAATAGCTGCGTTATTAATTGCACCACTATGGCATTGACCACAGTTTATTCCGCCAGAAATAGGACTTCCAGTTCTATCTAAACCAAGTAGAGATCCAACGCCACCAGCTTTAAGAATGTGGACATATGTAGTATTAGTATTTAATTTTTTATAACTTTTAAATCCTATAAAAGATAAGCTTAATATTAATGATAGTAATAAAGGTAGTTTTGTTGTCATAATTTAATACTTATATTTTTGCAAAAGTATATATTTTTTTAATATTAAAAATTTAGCTTCACTCACTCAAAAGTACTGTTCACTCATTGTTGGTTTTATAAATAAGACTTTGGTTATAGTTTTACATTAAACTTTAAAACTAAAGCTTATGAAAACACTACTAACTCTATTTTTTACGTTTATAGTATTTA
>NZ_JBELDZ010000062.1:0-13939 GCF_042094015.1 Aurantibacter sp.
CTCTGGATCTAATGATAAGAAACAATTTAAAGCGCATTTTGCACTAAAAAGATAAATTGTAAACATAACTGATTAAATAAAAACTCCTAATTCATTTATTTGAATTAGGAGTTTTTTAAATTATTACTTTCAAAACCTTAACAATTTAACAAGAACATTACAGTCAATTATTTATTAAATTAGCGTGTAATTTACACCTATGAAATTCAAAATACATTCAGAATTTAAACCTACAGGAGATCAACCTAACGCTATAAAACAATTGGTTGAAGGTTTAGGTAATAAAGATAAATTTCAGACACTATTAGGCGTAACTGGTTCTGGTAAAACTTTTACAGTTGCAAATGTTATTGAAACGGTTCAAAAACCAACTTTGGTTTTAGCACACAACAAAACATTAGCAGCCCAATTATATAGTGAATTTAAGCAATTCTTTCCTGAAAATGCAGTAGAGTATTTTGTTAGTTATTACGATTACTATCAACCAGAAGCATACATTCCTACATCAGGCGTTTATATTGAAAAAGACTTAAGTATTAATGAAGAAATTGAAAAGCTTAGATTAAGCACAACCTCTTCCCTACTTTCTGGAAGGCGAGATGTTTTAGTTGTAGCATCGGTTTCTTGTTTATATGGTATTGGAAATCCTGTAGAGTTTCAGAAAAATGTTATTACTTTAGAACGTGATCAAGAAATTTCTAGAACCGAATTACTTCACACCTTAGTACAAAGTTTATATTCAAGAACTGAAGCCGATTTTAATCACGGGAATTTCAGAATTAAAGGAGATACGGTTGATGTTTATCCAAGTTATGCAGATGATGCATTTAGAATCCACTTTTTTGGTGACGAAATTGAATTAATAGAACAATTTAACGTTCAAACAAATGAAGTCCTTGAAGAATATGACATACTAACCATTTATCCTGCAAATATGTTTGTAACTTCTCCAGATGTGTTACAAGGTGCTATAAAAGGTATTCAGGATGATTTAATGAATCAGCACGATTACTTTAAAGAAATAGGAAAACATTTAGAAGCTAAGCGTTTAAAAGAACGTACAGAATTCGATTTAGAGATGATTCGAGAATTAGGTTATTGTTCTGGAATCGAGAATTATTCACGTTACTTAGATGGTAGACAACCTGGCACAAGACCTTTTTGTTTATTAGATTATTTTCCAGATGATTATTTAATGGTTGTAGACGAAAGTCACGTTACAGTTTCTCAAGTTTATGCTATGTATGGTGGTGATTACAGTAGAAAAGTGAACTTAGTAGATTATGGATTCCGTTTACCAGCTGCAATGGATAATAGGCCTTTAAAGTTTGAAGAATTTGAATCTTTACAAAACCAAGTAATATACGTTTCTGCAACTCCAGCAGATTATGAATTAGAAAAAACTGATGGCGTTTTTGTAGAACAAGTGATTAGACCAACAGGGTTATTAGACCCTATAATTGAAGTAAGACCAAGCTTAAATCAGATAGATGATTTAATAGAAGAAATGCAACAACGTATTGAAAAAGACGAACGTATTTTAGTAACCACTTTAACCAAACGTATGGCAGAAGAGTTAACTAAATATCTAAGTCGAATAAATATTCGTGTCAATTACATACATAGCGATGTTGACACTTTGGAACGCGTACAAATTATGCAAGATTTACGCAAAGGTATTTACGATGTTTTGGTTGGTGTAAACTTATTACGTGAAGGTTTAGATTTACCCGAAGTTTCTTTAGTTGCTATTTTAGATGCTGACAAAGAAGGTTTTTTACGTTCAGCAAGATCTTTAACACAAACCGTTGGTAGAGCTGCAAGAAATCTAAACGGTAAAGCTATAATGTATGCTGATAAAATCACAAAAAGTATGCAAAAAACAATAGACGAGACCGAATACAGACGTGAAAAACAAATAGCATATAATACTAAAAATAATTTAACACCAAAAGCTTTAAATAAAAGTCTAGATAGCGTTTTATCTAAAAACTCTGTAAGTACTGGACATTATGAGCTAGAAGCTTTAAAAGCTGCAGAACCAGAAAGTGATTACCTAACAAAACCAGAATTAGAAAAACGTATTAGAGAAACCCGTAAAGAAATGGAATCTGCCGCAAAAGCCTTAGATTTTATGGTAGCAGCACAATTACGTGATAAAATAAAAGCATATCAAGATAAATTAGAAGATTTAAAAGCTTAATAAAATTTAATCTACTTCAAAATACAATTTACTTATCTTTGCAATATGACAAATAACGACATCTTCAAGAAACTAAGAGTTGCTCACAAACTTCGTGATGAACATATTATTGATATTTTAAAATTAGTAGATTTTAGAGTTTCTAAAAGCGAACTTAATGCTTTGTTTCAAAAAGAAGAACATCCTAATTATGTAGAATGTGGTGATCAAATTTTACGTAATTTCTTAAATGGTTTAATTATTCATTTACGTGGACCAATGCCTAAAAAAGGAGAAAAAGCGAAGCAGTCTAATTCAGAAGATAAACCTTTAGGCTCTAACGCTAGAAACTTATATAAAAACAAATCTGAGAATTTAACTAAAGACGGAAAACCGTTTAAACCTGAATTTAAAAATTACGGAAAGAAAAGAGATTAAGTTTTATTAACTCGATTAATAAAATGAAATTTGCATCTACAAAACCATTAACATTATTAACCAAAAGTCTTAATTTAAATACTTGGCTTAAATTAGTAAATCACGTTAAGCATTTACCATATGGCAGAAATGCCAATAGAAACGACTTTAGTTTAGTTTTAAAAGAGCAAAAAGGCAGTTGTAGCTCTAAACACGCCTTATTAAAATCTATTGCTTTAGAGAATAATTTTAACAATATAAAATTGATTCTTGGTGTTTTTAAAATGAATAGCAAAAACACACCTAAAATTAGTTCTATTTTAGAAAAACATAACATTGAATTTATTCCTGAGGCACATTGCTATTTAAAAATTGATAATTATTATTTAGACATTACAAACTCAACATCTGACTATAATAATTTCAAAGAGGCTATAATTGAAGAGCAAGAAATATTACCGCAACAAGTAATTGATTACAAGGTAAATTACCATAAAGAATTTCTTAAGAATTGGCTTATAGAAAATAATTCAAACTATAGCTTTAAAGAGTTTTGTGCTATTAGAGAAAGTTGTATTTTAAAATTATCAAGATAAATCGCATAAAAAAAGCAACCTAAAATTGGGTTGCTTATACTTTTCTCAAAAAAGTTCTTTGATTGTTTATTAATCCGCGTTAGGCTTTTATAATTCTTACTGGTAATACGTAAGCTACATTTTTCTTTAATCCAGAGTCTTCAAACTTAGAATAATTCAATCTTCTTTTAATGTAAGCGTCTAATTTTTCATCTTGTGAATCTACACTTAAAACTACAATTTCATTTTTAGAATTAATCATAAAACTTACTTTTGCCTTTAATGTTTCCTCTACTTTAAAATAAGGGTTCTTTAATAACGTTGAAATAACCTGACTTACAGTTGAACTCTTTTCTCCACCTTTAGTGCTTCCATTGTTTGCTACTACAGTCATGCTAACTGATAGTAATAGTACTACTAATACATTTTTTAGTGTTTTCATTGTTTTAATTTTTCTTTAATTATTAATTTCAATTTGTTTATCTGTAAATATTATAGTCCCTATAATCCTTATTTACATGGCAAATATACAGTGGCATTACTGTAATTTAATTAACCTAAACTTATCAAAACAATACCTTTCTGTAAAGTGAAACCCTCTATGTTAAGAGAATGAAAACACGCTATAATTAACTGACTATAGATTAGTCTATAACAAAGAAAGCAACGATTTCTCGTTGCTTTCTTCATCTAAAAAATAGAATATATATTTATAAGTATTAAGCTAAAACAGCTTGAACTTTATCTGCAGCTTCTTGGAATTCTGTAGCAGACATAACATCTAAACCAGAATCATCAATTAATTTTTTAGCAATATCTGCATTTGTTCCCTGTAAACGAACAATAATTGGTACTGTGATGTTACCCATATTTTTATAAGCATCAATTACACCTTGCGCAACACGATCGCAACGTACAATACCTCCAAAAATATTAATTAAAATAGCTTTTACAGCTGGATCTCTTAAAATAAGTTCGAATGCAATTTCTACTCTTGCAGCATCTGCAGTACCACCAACATCTAAAAAGTTAGCAGGTTCTCCACCAGCTTGCTTAATTAAATCCATTGTTGCCATTGCTAAACCAGCACCATTAACCATACAACCAACGTTTCCGTCTAAGTCTACATAGTTAAGTCCTTGTTCTCCTGCTTCAACTTCAATTGGATTTTCTTCACGTAAATCGCGCATTGCAGCTAAATCTTTATGTCTGTATAATGCATTAGCATCTAAAGATACTTTAGCATCTACAGCCATTATTTTAGAGTCGCTTGTTTTTAATACTGGGTTGATTTCAAATAAAGAAGAATCAGACTCAACGTAAGCTTTATATAAAGACGTTACAAATTTTGTCATTTCTTTAAATGCTAAACCAGATAATCCTAAGTTAAAAGCAATACGTCTTGCTTGGAATGGTAAAATTCCAGTAGAAGGATCAATTTCTTCATTAAAGATTAAATGTGGCGTTTCTTCTGCAACAGTTTCGATATCCATTCCACCTTCTGTAGAATACATAATCATATTACGACCTGTAGCTCTATTTAAAAGTACAGAAATATAATATTCATCTGGCTCTTCAGCTCCTGGATAATAAACATCTTCACAAACTAAAACTTGGTGAACACGTTTTCCTTCTGCAGAAGTTTGAGGTGTTACTAAGTCCATTCCAATAATTTCTCCTGCAATAGTTTTTACAGCATCAAGGTTTTTAGCTAATTTTACTCCGCCACCTTTTCCTCTTCCACCTGCGTGAACTTGAGCTTTAATTACGTGCCAACCTGTACCAGTTTCTTCAGTTAATTTCTTAGCTGCAGTTACTGCTTCATCAGCATTTTGAGCAACAATACCACGCTGGATACGTACGCCAAAGCTGCTTAATAATTCTTTTCCTTGATATTCGTGTAAATTCATCTTTTAATAGATTTATGTGTTCTATTCTGTTTAACCAGAATTATTCTACTATTTTAATGTAGCAAAAGTAATCATCCTATTGGTTTTTACCAATTTAATTTAATAGAGTTTACCATCTTAAATTTAGTCCTTAAATATCTTCTTTTAAAGTTTTAGTATATTCGTTTGTAATCTCTTAATTTTAAAACATTAGAAAAATACATATGAACACTTTTAAACGCATAGAATCAATTGATATTATAAGAGGTCTTGTTATAGTTTTAATGGCTTTAGACCATACAAGAGATTATTTTCACATAAATGCATTTGCTGGTAATTACCCTGAGAATTTAGAATCTACTACAGGAATTCTATTTTTCACAAGGTTTATAACCCATTTTTGTGCACCAGTATTTGTATTATTGGCTGGAGTTTCTGCTTTTTTATATGGAGAGAATAAAACAAAAAAACAACTTAGCTTATTCTTAGTAACTCGAGGTTTTTGGTTAATTTTTATAGAAATAGCACTTTTAAATTTTTTATGGTGGTTTGACCTTTCTTTTGAATTTATAAACCTACAAGTTATTTGGGCTATTGGAGTTTGTATGATTATTCTTGGCGCTTTAATTCATTTACCAAAAAAAATAATTTTTGTAATTTCTTTATTAATATTAATTGGTCATAACAGCTTAGATAATTTAACTGTAAACGCTAACCAACCATTTGCTTGGTTATGGTATTTATTACATCAACCTCATGGAGGATTTTCTTTAGGAAAAACATATATAGCATTTACATATCCTGTTCTTCCTTGGATTGGAATTATAAGTTTAGGCTATGTTCTTGGAAATCTATTTTCAAAAAATAAAAATTCAGACTTTAGACATAGAGTTTTAATTCAAACAGGAATAGCTTCAATTTGTTTATTTTTTTATACTTAGAGGTTTTAATGTTTATGCAGATATTAATCCGTGGGAATTTCAAGAATCAACAACAAAAACAATAATTTCCTTTTTTAATGTTTCAAAGTATCCACCATCTTTAGTTTACATCTTAATAACGTTAGGTCCATCTTTTATCTTTTTAGCTTGGATTGAACGTTTTAAAAATAAAATAACCGATTTACTTATGGTTTTTGGAAGAGTCCCTTTTTTCTTCTATGTCATTCATATTGGAACAATTCACTTATTGGCTCTTTTTGGTCTTATAATGACAGGAAATGATTGGCATAAAATGATTTTAAACAACAGTGCTTTTTCAAACCCTGAAGTATTAACAGGTTATGGCTATCCATTATATGTTGTTTATATTGTTTGGTTATTCATACTTATATTACTTTATCCTTTTTGTAAAATTTATATGAATTATAAAGCCAATAATAAAGATAAATGGTGGCTTAGTTATATTTAATCTTTTACTGTACCGGTAAAATGACTAACTTTAGAATTGATTGGATTTCCTGATGTTCTACGGTATGAAGCAATTTGTCCGCAATGCCAAATAGCATCTGCAATTGGTCCGTTTATATTGTTCCAAAAAGGAATCTCTTTATCTCCAAAAACAATTTTAAATGTAGAAATATCTTCTGCATTTCTAAGTAATATTGATGCTTTCTCTAAATTAAGTAAAGTCTGTTGTCTCAATTCTAAATAAGACAATTCTTGCTTTTCTTTTGAATTTGGTTTTACTAAAGTTGCGTTTACAATTATTAAAGATAAATCGTAAATATGTTGAATGGTTTCACCAGTTGTTCTAACCTCATCATTTGGTTTAAAAGCTAAATCTTTTTCAGTCAAATTTTCTGTAGCGTGATAAAAACGAAAACCTAAAGCTTCTACTTGTTTTGCTGCAACTGTTCCTGCTGTATATGTTTCAGCATTTTCTGGCAATTGATAAAAAGGTAACTTATCTTCTCTTTGTGCGTTTAAAATGGTCATAAAAAGAAATATGATTAGGTATTGAACTGTTTTCATTTTTTTGAATTTAATAAATGATGAACTTTGTTAATATCATCTAGATTGAAACCTTCTAGTTCTATAGATTCTAAATTCTTTCTGTATTGAAACGAAATAGTAGTTTTTTCTAAAACAACATCTTTTAGATGTTTATACATAAAAGTTCGTTCTTGCAAAATATTTCGGTTTAGTCGAATAGTTAAACCTTTCTTATTATAACTTACGTAATACTTATACCAAAGTGATTTTGCAAAATGAATACTAATTATAATATAGCCTAAGAAATTTAAAATTCTATTTGTTAATGAATTTTCTGGAGCAATAACTTCAAAAAAACTAATAAACAAACAAGCAACTGCTAAACCTAAAAAAAAAGCTGTTTTTATTAAACTCAACTTATGAAAATTAATTGTTTTCATATTAATTTTTAAATTCTTTTTCTCCTTCTAATTTTTTAACACCATACTTATCCATTAAATAGATTAAACTAGTCATAGTTGCTGCTCCAAGTTCTAATTCGCGTTTATTTACAGCATCAAACGTATCGTTTTCTGCGTGATGATAATCGAAATAACGTTGAGAATCTGGTCTTAAACCAGCTAAAACAATAGATTCATTTTTTAACGGACCAATATCTGCTCCGCTTCCACCTTTTTCAAAATAATGAATTAAATAAGGTTTGAATAAATGTTGCCAGCCTAATATCTGATTAAAATTTTCTTGATCACAATCAAAACTAAATCCTCTTGGTGTAAATCCTCCAGAATCACTTTCTAAAGCAAACACATGATTTTCATTATTTCTCTTAGCTTCTTCTGCATATTTTTTTCCGCCACGCAATCCATTTTCTTCATTCATAAAAAGAACCACTCTAATACTGCGCTTTGGTTTTATATTACTTTCTTTTAATAAACGAAGTACATCCATAGATTGAACAACTCCAGCGCCATCATCATGAGATCCATCTCCCAAATCCCAAGAATCTAAATGTCCTCCAACTATCATGTATTCATTTGGAAATTCGCTTCCTGTTATTTCTCCTACAACATTATAAGATTCAACATCTTCTAATTGCTGACAGCTTTGTTTGAAAAAGAATTTTAAATTTTTATCAGACTTTAAAGCAGCCGATAATTTATTAGCATCTTTAGTACTAATTGCTGCAGATGGAATACGTTTTTCTACTGGTAAATCTCCATAAGACATACTTCCTGTATGAGGAAAATCATCTTCTCGTAAATTCATAGAACGTACAATAACACCTAAAGCTCCAAATTTTCCTGCTTCCATAGCGCCAGCATATCTTTGATCTACACAACCGCCATAAGCATTAAACGTTTGTATTAAATCTGCCTGCATTGGACGATTAAAAAAAACTATTTTTCCTTTTACATCTTTCTCTTTTAATTCCTCTAAGCCTTGTACTTCTATAACCTCAGCATTTAATCCTAATTTAGATGTTGCTATAGAACCGCCAAGTGCACAAATATTAACTTTATTTATTTTTCCTGCCACTTCAAAATAGGCTTGTTCCTTTTCGCCTCTTACCCATTTTGGAACCATAACTGGCTGAAGCCACACTTTATCTAAACCTAATTTTTCTAGTTCTGCTTTTGTGTAATTTACTGCTTTTTGTGCATTTTCTGATCCAGATAAACGTCCGCCAATGTTATTTGAAAGATAATCTAACCATTCGTAACTCTTTCCGTTAGTTAATGATTGCGAGTAAATGGTTTTTAATTGGTCTTGATCTGTTTGTGCAGAAACTGATAGTGTGATTAGTAACGCAAATAAAATGCTCAAATATTTCATATAACTATTCATTATTTAATTGTTCTTTATATAAATCTATACTAGCTTTAGATTTTTTATCTAATTCTGGTTCTTTAATGTCTTTATATTGACTTAAAGTGTCAAATAAAATATTTGCAATTATAACTCTTGCTGCGTCTTTAGAATCTGCAGGTATATTATACCAAGGTGCATTTTCTTTAGAAGTATTATTTAATATGTCTTGATAGCAATCTTGATATTTATCCCAAAGTTTACGTTCTTTTAAATCTCCTGCAGAAAATTTCCAATTTTTTTCTTTTTTATCTAAACGACGCAACAATCTGTTCTTTTGTTCTTCTTTAGAAAGATTTAAAAAGAATTTAAATATTAAAGTTCCGTTTTCAGCTATATGCCTTTCGAAGTTATTAATTTGTTCAAATCTTTTATTCCAAAAATCATCGTTAATATCAGTAACAGAATGAATTCCAGGAATATGTTCTCCTAAAATATATTCTGGATGAACTCTTGTTACTAATACGTTTTCGTAATGCGTTCTATTAAATACGCCAAATTTACCTTTTGCAGGTAACGCAATATAATGTCGCCATAAATAATCGTGCTTTAACTCTAATTCTGTTGGTACTTTAAAACTATGCACTACTACACCACGAACGTTAAAATCTTTAAAAATTTCACGAATTAAACTATCTTTTCCTGCTGTATCCATTCCTTGAATACATATTAAGACACTATATTTTCCGTGTGCATATAGCTTATCTTGAAGTTCGCCTAATTTTTTACGTGTTTTTTTTAATTCCTTTTTCAATTTATCTTTATCAACTTCAAAACTTGGTTTAGTTGCTAAGTCATTGATGTTGATTTGTGATGTTATTTTATAATCTTTTGATATCATAACGTTTGTTTAAAATAAATTAGCAGTACTTTAAAGTACTATAAAAAATAACGGAAAACTGGTAAAAATGCTAAAAACACAACTGATAATCCTAAAACAGAACCAATTATAGCTGTTGTTTTATTTTTACTTAACGAATTTAAACTATACAGCAAAGCCAGTAAACCAAAAAAAAGCATACCTAATTTACTAGATATACTAATATTATATTGATACGGATTAAAATTATTTACTTCTTTAAATGTAACAACCACTTGATAATAAGCATAATTTATATAGACTACAAAAAGTAATCCTACAATTCCTAAACCTATTGCTAAAATGGTGTTTCGCATTATTTACTTGCAAATAATTTTACGTCTTTTTCGCTCACTTCTTTTTCTCCTAAAATAATTAAACGTTCTACTACATTACGTAGCTCACGTATATTTCCGGTCCAATCGTATTCTTGTAATAACTTAGTTGCTTTTGTACTAAATGTTTTTGGTGTAGTTCCTTGTTCTGAAGATATTTTTTTTGCAAAATGATTTATAAGCTCTGGAATATCGTCGCGTCTATCATTAAGTGCAGGTACTTTTATTAAAATAACCGCTAATCTGTGGTATAAATCCTCTCTAAATCTACCTTCGGCAATTTCTTCTTTTAAGTTTTTATTGGTTGCAGCAACCACACGAACATCTACTTTTATATCTTTATCGCTACCAACACGTTGCACTCTGCTTTCTTGTAAAGCACGTAACACTTTGGCTTGGGCAGATAAACTCATATCGCCAATTTCGTCTAAGAAAATAGTTCCTTTATTCGCAGCTTCAAATTTTCCTGCTCGGTCTTTAGCTGCTCCTGTAAAAGCACCTTTTACGTGACCAAACAATTCACTTTCAATAAGCTCACTAGCAATTGCAGCACAATTTACCTCAATCATTGGACCTTTAGAACGTGTACTTTTCTCGTGTAACCAATGAGCTACTAATTCTTTCCCTGTTCCGTTTGGTCCTGTTACTAAAACTCTTGCTTCGGTTGGTGCTACTTTTTCTATCATTTCCTTAATTTGAGAAATAGCATCACTCTTACCAATCATTTCGTATTTCTTAGAAACTTTCTTTTTAAGAATTTTATTCTCAACAACTAATTCTTTTCGGTCTAGAGCATTTCGAACCGTGTTTAATAAACGGTTTAAATCTGGTGGCTTAGAAATATAATCAAAAGCACCTAAACGCATTGTATTTACTGCTGTGTCTAAATCTCCGTGACCAGAAATCATTACAAAAGGAATTTCGGGTTTTACTTTTTTAATGGCTTCTAATACTTCTACACCATCCATTTTTGGCATTTTGATATCACAAAGTACTAAATCGAAATCTTCGCTTTTAATTATCTCAGCACCAGCCAAACCATCTTCAGCTTGCTCTACTTGATATGTGTTACTTTCTTCGCTTAATATTTTTACTAAAACTCTACGGATTGCCGCTTCGTCTTCTATTACTAATATTTTTGGCATCTTATTTTATTTTGGACTTTGTAATATACTATTTTTTGAATCTATAATATGAATATCTCTTTGTGGAAATGGAATTACAACATTATTCTCTCTAAATAGTTTTTCTATAGCAAATCTAACCTCACTCTTAGGAAACCTAGCATTAAAACTATCTTGAATAGTAAAAGCCACTTTAAAATTTAATGAACTTTCTCCAAAATCTGTAAAAGTTACTACCGGAATAGGTTTTTGCAACACAAATTCCGAAGAATTTGCTGCTTCTATTAAAAGCTTCTTCACCAATTGTACATCGCTTCCATAAGCAACACCAACTTCTACATATTCTCTTGTGTTTTGACCATTCTGAGTCCAATTATACAAACTATTTGTTAGGTATAAATGGTTTGGTATTACAAGAACTTTATCATCTATCGTTACTGCTCTTGTTGTTCTAAGCTTAATCTCTTCAACACGACCAACTTTTCCTTCAATCTCTATAATATCTCCAACATGAACAGATTGGTCTACTAAAATAAAAACACCAGAAATAATATCCTGAAACAAGGTTTGTAATGCTAAACCTATACCAATTAATAGTGCAGCTGAAGCTGCAAAAACAGCTGTTACAGAAATCCCTACAGAATGTAACGTTATTAAGAAAATTATAATATATATAAGCCACCTAAAATACCCAAAAACAACTCCAAACTTATCTTTATCGCCTTCTGGTAATCGTTTCGTCATTAGTCTATAAACCGTTTTTAAGACTAAAGACGCTAAAAATATTACAGTTATTAAAATAAACACATCTAAGACAGAAATAGAAATATGATCATTTAAATCAACATGGAAATTCAGAATTTCTTGAAATTTTCCCCAGGCAGAACTTTTACTAATATTATCTGTTAATTCTTCTGCTGTATCTTCTATATGATCTATTACTTTATCCTGCATAATTAATACTTAATCCATTTTATTAATTCCTTATAACTTGGTTTTTTACCATACATTAAAATTCCAACACGATAAATTTTAGCAGCAAACCAAACCGTTCCTAAAAACATTCCAATTAACAATATTAAAGATACAACTTGTTGCCAAATTGGAACACCAAAAGGTATACGCATTAACATAACTACTGGACTTGTAAATGGAATAAACGAAAATATAGTAGAAACTGTTCCGTGAGGATTATCTATTACTGTAAATATCCCAATATAGACTGCAAGGATTAAAGGAATTAAAACTGGCAACATAAATTGTTGTGTATCTGTTTCATTATCTACTGCAGCACCAATTGCAGCATAAATAGAACTGTATAATAAATAACCACCAATAAAAAAGAACAAGAATGCAATAACTAAATTAACCACTGGCAAGTGTGAAAAAGCTGTGTAAACTTCTTGGATTTGCATATTTAAGCCTTGACTTTCCATTGCCTGAGAAACCACCATTTGCTGTGGTGTTTGAGTTGCACTTATGTCTATATTAAAAATAATAGAAACAATAATCATTAAAACACTACCTAATATTAACCAAATTGTAAACTGAGTAATTCCCGCTAAAGAAGTTCCAATAATCTTACCCAACATTAATTGTATTGGTTTTACAGAAGAAATAATAACCTCAATAATTCGACTTGTTTTTTCTTCAATTACACTACGCATTATCATATTTCCATAAATAATAATGAACATAAATAATAAATAGCCAGCTGCACCACCAAAAATCAGTTTTAAATAACCTTCTATTTTTGAAGACGATATTCCTACATAATTTTCTTGATTAATACTTATTTCAACAGTTGCAGCTTCAATATCTTTAGAATCGATACCTCTTTCTTTTAAATTCAAATAGGTTAATCTTTGTTCTATAATTCGTTCTAAATCTGAAATAACACCAAGTGATGCTGATTCATCTGAATAAAAATGAATATTTATATCTTTTCTTGAAGAATTGGATATAGACTCAACATACAACAAACCGAAGTTTTCAGATGCTTCAGTTATTTCTTTAGCCTCTTCTATCGTTTTATTTTCAAGATAAATATATTTTAACTCTTCTGAGTTTTGAAACGATTCTTGAAACACACCCGATTTATCTAAAACTGAAATAATTCTTACTTTATCGTTATTCAATTGTGATAAATAAGCTACAACAGATATTAATGCGATAAATAACAACGGACTTAAAAATGTCATTATTATAAATGATTTATTTTTCACTTTAGTAATATACTCGCGCCTTATAATAAGTGGTAAATGATTCATTTGTTATTATTATTTACGGTTTGTATAAAAATATCGTTTGCTGTTGGAATCAACTCTACAAAATGAGAAACTTTCCCTTTTGTAATTAGATATTGGAGTAAATCGTTTGGGTTTTGATTTAAATCTAACTTTATATTTAATTGAAGTTCTTTGTTTATCGATTTAAAACAGGCTGGACTCACATTAAATTTAGCTTTTAATTCCGTTTCTATTAAATCTGAATTTGGTACTATTCCAACCTGGTATGTATTTGTCTTAAACTGACGTTTTATATCCAATAAATTTCCATCTATAAGTTTGTTGGATTTATGAATTAATGCAATATTATCGCATAATTCTTCTACAGATTCCATTCTATGTGTAGAAAAAATTACAGTAGCACCATCTTCTCTTAATTTAAGAATTTGATCTTTAATTAAGTTCGCGTTTATAGGATCAAAACCAGAGAAAGGCTCATCAAATATTAGTAGTTTAGGTTTATGTAATAC
>NZ_JBELDZ010000063.1:0-13878 GCF_042094015.1 Aurantibacter sp.
TTGGAGCTGCAACCATAGCTAAAATTTCTCCGCTACTTGGTTCAATTGCAATTATTCCACCACGTTTATTTTGCATTAAAATCTCACCATATTCTTGAAGTGTGGCATCAATAGTAACGTTTATATCTTTTCCGGGAATTGAAATAGTATCGTATTTTCCGTTTTTGAAACTTCCAATATTTCTATTAAATCTATCTTTTTGAATATACTTAACACCTTTTCTTCCACGTAGGGTTTTTTCATAAGATACTTCAATACCTTGTCGACCTATTAAATCTCCTAACTTGTAATAAGCATCTTTTTTTATATCACGTTTATCGACTTCACCAATGTCTCCTAAAACATTTGCGCCTATTGCAGTTTCATATTGTCTTAAAGCTCTAATTTGAATATAAAAGCCTTTGTACTTATGGAGTTTTTCTTGTAGATAAGCGTAGTCTTCTTTATCTAATTGAGCTACAAAAACAGAAGGTAATCTAGGTGAGTAATTTTTTGCTTTATGAAACTGTTTTATGAAATCTTCTTTTGAAATTTTAAGTAAGCCACAGAACTCTATAGTATCTAACGGTTTTACTTCTCTAGGTATTACCATAACATCGTAAGATGGTTGGTTGGCTACTAATAATTTACCATTTCTATCGTAAACAAAACCACGTTTAGGATATTCGTATACTTTTCGAATAGCATTATCGTTTAGAATTGAATCTGAGTTTTTTGAATAGACTTGAAGGTAAAACAAGCGACCAATAAATACAAACCCAACTAGAACAATACAAAGTGCAAGAAGTAATTTTCTCATTTGGAATTGTTACTAAAAATTGTAGTGGTTAAAAGAATTAAGATTGTGGTAAATAAACCAGATAACAACGTGTGTTTTAATATAGTTATAATATGGGTAAAACTGAAATATTCTAAACTAAACATCATAAGGTGATGGATAAAAACAATAATAACAATATAGATTAAACGTTTTGCGAAATCAATATTATTAAACTTCACACTATAAAATTCGTTTAATGTTCCAAAACTAAATTTTGTAATTAATGGTCTAATGTAGGCTAAAAAAACAGATGCTCCAGCATGAATTCCTCCTGTATCCGAAAACATATCAATGCTTAGTCCTAAGAAAAAAACAATAATTAAAAAAGCTAATCTATTGTTTCTAAGTGGAAATAGAATAATAAATAGGACATATAAATAGGGATTAATATCACCTAAAAAATTAATATGATTAAGAATGCCTACTTGAACTAAAACTAGAACTATAAAACGAATAATATTTTGACTAATAACCTTATTCATCCTTAGGGTTTATTAATTGGTTAATTAGTTTTTTGTCTTCATTTTTTATTACGTAAACATGGTCTAAACTATTCATGTCATTAAATAGTTCAACGTTAATAATATAAAAATTTTCTGCTGTATCTAATTTAAAATTTGTAATTGTTCCTACAGGAATGTTTTTAGGGAAAATAGAAGAGTTTCCAGAAGTTAGAATAGTGTCTCCTTTTTTTAGTGGTGCATTTTTTGGTATTTCTGTTAGTTGAACAAACCTAGGGTTTTTTGTGTCCCATTTAATAGAACCATAATGATTAGTTTTTTTTAATTTTGCACTTATAGAAATTGTTGTGTTTAAAATAGAAATTACGGTTGTGTATTTGGAGTTTAAATCTCTTGTAATTCCGACGATTCCTTTAGATGAAATTACACCTAAATCTGCTTCTATTCCATCTTGTAAACCTTTATTTATTAAAAGTGTATTGTTTGCTTTGGTATAACTGTTATTTATTAGAATAGCAGGAGTAACCTTGTAATTGGTATTGTAAGATGTTGAATCAATATAAATACTATCAGTTTGAAAAGATGACTTAAAAATTAAGGCTCTTAAACTAGAATTCTCTTCTTGAAGTTTTTTGTTTTCTTCTATTAAATCAAAATATTTACTAATGTTATTAGTAGTGTTATAAACGCCACCAGATAAGAAATTTGCAGAATGAATAAATTGACTTTTCTGGAATGAGTGTAGTTGAATGGTAAATGTTAAAGACAACCCAAAGAGCAACAAAAACAATAAAGTTGCTTTGTTTCTTAGAAAGAAATTTAAAATTTGTTGCATTCGTTATTGCGCTTATTTAATCAGTACGCTTTTATATTTAGCTATGTCCTTTAATGTAATTCCAGTACCTCTAACAACAGCTCTTAATGGATCTTCAGCAATATAAACCGGTAAGTCAGTTTTTTGAGATAAACGTTTATCTAAGCCACGTAACATAGATCCTCCACCTGCAAGGTAAATTCCAGTATTATATATATCTGCAGCTAATTCTGGTGGTGTTTGAGATAGTGTTTCCATTACAGAATCTTCAATTCTTAAAATCGATTTATCTAAAGCCTTGGCAACTTCTCTATAAGAAATTTGTACTTGCTTAGGTTTTCCTGTTAATAAATCTCTACCTTGAACATTCATATCTTCTGGTGGTAAATCTAAATCTTCAGTTGCTGCTCCAATTTGAATTTTAATTTTTTCGGCAGTACTTTCTCCAACATAAAGGTTGTGTTGGGTTCGCATATAGTATATGATGTCATTTGTAAATACATCACCAGCAACTTTAACCGATTTATCACAGACAATTCCTCCAAGAGCAATAACAGCAATTTCTGTAGTTCCTCCACCTATGTCTACAATCATATTTCCTTTAGGTTGCATAATATCTACACCAATACCAATAGCAGCAGCCATAGGTTCATGAATTAAATAAACTTCTTTTCCATTAACACGTTCACAAGATTCTTTTACTGCTCTCATTTCAACTTCAGTAATTCCAGAAGGTATACAAACTACCATACGTAATGTTGGAGTAAATAATTTCTTTTTTAATGCAGGTATATTTTTAATAAAACGACTAATCATTTGCTCAGATGCATCAAAATCTGCAATTACACCATCTTTTAATGGTCTAATAGTTTTAATGTTTTCATGCGTTTTACCTTGCATCATATTTGCTTCTCGACCAACTGCAATAATTTTACCAGATATTCGATCTCTTGCAACAATAGATGGTGCATCTACCACAACTTTTCCATTGTGAATTATTAAAGTGTTAGCAGTTCCTAAATCTATTGCGATTTCCTCGGTTAAGAAGTCAAAAAATCCCATGTATGTTAAGTAATTAATTGGTGTTAATAAAAAGTCTTGTAAAAGTATGAAAAGTTAAGTTAAATTTCTCATTATATTGATGTTGAAACAAAAAAAAAGATATTATTTTTTTTTGATGAATTTTGAGCAATTAAGGTGTTACAAAAAAAGCTTCAACATTTATGTTGAAGCTTTTGTAAAATTATATTAAAAAAAAGGAGGCTTTAATGTTTAAAGTGGCGTGTACCTGTCATTACCATTGCAACATTATTTTGATTACAATAATCTATACTTAATTGATCTTTTATAGATCCACCAGGTTGTATAACAGAATTAATTCCAGCATTTTTTGCAATCTCTACACAATCTGGAAAAGGAAAAAAAGCATCACTTGCCATAGCAGCACCATTTAAATCAAATTTAAAAGTTTGTGCCTTATGAATGGCTTGATTTAAGGCATCTACACGACTTGTTTGCCCTGTTCCAGAAGCTAATAATTGCTTGTTTTTAGCTAAAATAATAGTGTTAGATTTTGTGTGCTTACTAAGTTTAGAAGCAAATAATAAATCATCTATTTGAGCATCTGATGGAATTGTTGTTGTAGCGGTTGTTAAATCAGATTTAGCATCTGTAATAAAATCTTTATCTTGAACTAAGAAACCATTTAAGCATGTTCTAATAGATGTTTTAGAAAATTCAATATCATTTAAAACTAATAAAATTCTATTTTTCTTTCCTTGTAATAAAGTTTGTGCTTCTTTAGAAAATGAAGGAGCGATTACAACTTCGCAAAATAAAGTATGGATGTCTTCTGCAGATGCTAAGTCTATTTCAGTATTAGCAATTAAAACACCACCAAAAGCAGAAACCGGATCTGCTGCTAGTGCGTCTGTGTAAGCTTGTTTAATTGTTTCTCTTTGTGCTAAACCACAAGCGTTATTATGTTTTAAGATAGCAAATGTTGGAGCATCGCCTTTAAACTCATTAATTAAATTTACAGCTGCATCAACATCTAATAAATTATTGTAGCTTAATTCTTTACCATGTAATTTTGTGAAAACTGCATCAAAATCTCCATAAAAAGATCCTTTTTGATGTGGGTTTTCTCCGTAACGCAAAGATTTGCCATTAGTCTCACTTAATTTTAAAGCAGAATTTTCGTTATTGGCATTAAAGAAGTTAAAGATTGCTGTATCATAATGTGAAGATGTATTAAATGCTTTACCTGCAAATAATTTACGATCATCTTCTGTTAATAAGCCTTTTTTATCCGTAATTAAATCTAAGAATAATTTATAGTCATTTACAGAAGAAACACATAATACATCTGCAAAATTCTTAGCAGCAGCACGTATTAATGAAATTCCTCCAATGTCAATTTTTTCAATAATGTCTTGATGAGAAGCACCAGAAGCAACAGTTTTTTCAAAAGGATAAAGATCTACAATAACCACGTCTATTTGTGGAATATCAAAATCTTTCATTTCTTTAATATCTCCATCGTGGTTTTGTCTGTTTAAAATTCCGCCAAATACTTTTGGGTGAAGCGTTTTAACACGACCACCTAAAATCGAAGGGTAAGATGTTACGTCTTCTACAGGAACTACTTTTATTCCAAGATCAGTGATGAATTTTTCAGTTCCTCCTGTTGAGTAAATTATTACGCCTTGCGCATCTAATTCTCTTACTATTGGTTCTAATCCGTCTTTGGAGAAAACAGATATTAATGCAGATTTAATTTGTTTTGAGTCGCTCATTATCATAATATTAATAAGCGTGTAAATTTATGGATTCTAATTGTAATTAATTAA
Source organism: Aurantibacter sp. (assembly GCF_042094015.1). NCBI lineage: Bacteria > Pseudomonadati > Bacteroidota > Flavobacteriia > Flavobacteriales > Flavobacteriaceae > Aurantibacter > Aurantibacter sp. Next base: position 4,948 of record NZ_JBELDZ010000063.1, read on the forward strand.
AATTACTCAACTTTTTTTTATTATTTAAAATGTTGTTTTTCTAATTGAGTATAATAAAAAAAACTTAGTTAGGTTATTTGTTGGATTTTATTCTAAACTTAGAGTATTGTGGCTACACTTGCACATACAAATTCTAAAAATTCTTCGTCTGCTTTTGTGAATGGGTTTACTGTATTAGAATCAATATCTATTTGACCCAGGTTTTCCCCATTTACAAATATTGGGACTACTATTTCTGCCTTTACTGTTATACTACAAGCGATATAATTATCTTGCGCTTTTACATCTGGAACTACAAAATTAGCGTTACTTTCTGCTACTTGTCCGCAAATTCCTTTTCCAAAAGGAATAATATTATGGTCTGTTGGTTCGCCAACATAAGGTCCAAGCTTAAGTTCGTTTTTATTTCCGTTTTTAAAATAAAACCCAACCCAGTTGTAATAATCTATATTAGATTCTAGCAGTTTACAAATGGATTTTAATTTCTCATCCCTTGTAGAAGTCTGATTTATAATAGTTTCAACTTGAGGTTTTAAATTTTCTAAAGTCATTTTTGTTTTTTTTACAAAACTATTCAAAAAAGCTGTAATTTAGACGTGTAAAATAATAAAATATTGACCTCTCTTTTAAAAGCATATAAGCCAGTACTACAATTTATTGCCACATTTCTAGGTGTTTATTTTGTATTAATAATAAGTTATAAGTTTTATTTAGATTTATCTGAAGGCTCTCATTTTTTTCCTGACTATTTTTCAAATTTAGTAGGTAGACAAACTGTAAGCTTACTTAACTCTTTAGGTTATACAGCAGCTATATTACCAGATGGTTTTCATCCTGTTTTAAATTTAAGCTTACAAGGTAGGGATATTGCCTTTATAGCAGAAGGTTGTAATGGTATTTCCATAATAATTCTATTTGTATCTTTTATTGTAGCTTTTGCAGATAAATTAAAAACTACTTTTTTGTATATATTGGTTGGTAGTGTTTTGATATATGTAGCGAACTTAATTAGAATAGTAATTATAGCAATTGCAATTTATAAATATCCAGCACATCAAGAAACACTTCATGGAGTTGTTTTTCCAGGTTTAATATATAGTATGGTTTTTGTACTTTGGATGTTTTGGGTAAGAAGATTTAATAAAAGCAAAATAGATGTATAAGTATAGAAAGTATATTGGTATTTCAATATTGTTTTTTTTGCTAATATTAGTTCGTTTTTATGAAGATGAATTATTTTACGATCCTTATTTGTTGTTTTTTAAAAATGATTACTTGACCTTAGATTCTCCAAGACGTGAAGTAGCTAAACTGGTCTTATCTACAACGTTACGTTATGTTTTAAACTCTTTAATATCTATAGCTGTTTTGTATCAATTCTTTAAAGACAAGACTATTATTAAATTTTCTAGTTACATCTATATGTCTGGCTATCTGGTTTTTATGATGTTATTTTTGTATTTTGTGTTAAATCCAAATCAGGAAGACTATTATTTGTTTTTTAACGTGAGACGATTTTTAATACAACCACTAATTTTGTTATTATTATTGCCAGCATTCTATTATAACAGATTGCAGAGGTAAGCGTTAATTAAGTATTAATTAACCTATTAAAAACTTAAAATTGTTTACTTTTGTATTATGTTAAAACTAGTTTTACATAAAGCATTTACATCTCTACTAGCATTTTTGGTGTTGTTTTCAACCTTTTCTTTAACGGTTGAAAAGCATTTTTGTGGATCTAATCTAGTAGATGTTGCTGTTTTTACTTCTGTAAAAAAATGTGGAGATCATATTGGAAAATCTTCATCTAATAAATCGGAACTAACAAAGAAATCTTGCTGTAAAGACGAATTTCAAGTTTTTTCTGGTCAAAATCAATTAGATATTAAATCACCTCTAGATATAAGTGCTTTTAACAAGCAATTTGTTGCTGCTTTTTTAGTAGCATATTCTAATTTATATAAAAGCCTTCCAAAAATAACAATTCCTAATCTGTATTATAATACACCAGATTTGGTAATTGATATTCAAGTTATAGATCAAGTGTTTTTAATTTGATTTGTTGTTTTTAGTTGAAAAACTTCAAATAATTAAATTTAATTAAAACACATATTATGACATTTACATATAACATATCAGGTATGACCTGTGGTGGCTGTAAAGCATCTGTTGAAAAACAGTTGAATGCTTTAAGTCAAATTGAATCTGCACTTGTAGATTTAGAATTAAATTCTGTAAGCATAAATGCTTCAAGAGAACTATCTGTTGAAGAATTGCAAAAAGCGTTACTAGAAAAATTCACAATAACAAAATCACCAGTTTTCAAAATTGAAGCAGAAGAGAAATCAGACTTAAAACAGCTTTTTCCTCTTTTTCTAATATTCTTATACATTACCGTAGCAGCACTATTTTTAAATCTTAACACCTTTAAGATTGAAGCATTTATGTTCGATTTTATGGGATTGTTTTATATCGTTTTTAGCTTTTTTAAATTTTTAGATTATCAAGGATTTCCAAAAAGCTTTAAAATGTACGATCCTTTAGCAAAAAAAATACCATTCTACGCTTGGATTTATCCATTTATTGAAGCAGCTTTAGGAATCTTATTTTTAACACGAATAGAAATCACTTTGGCTTTAATTGTAACACTAATAGTTTTAGGAATAACAACCGTTGGTGTAACTAATTCTTTACTTAACAAAAGTAAAATTCAATGTGCTTGTTTAGGTACGGCTTTAAAACTGCCAATGACTAAAGCGACCTTTATAGAAAATTCTATAATGCTAATTATGGCGATTTTTATGTTAATTAAAATCTATAATTAATATGAAAAAGCTACTATTAATACTGCTAATGTTACCAAGTGTAATATTAGCGCAAAACAAGTTGTCTGGCCAAATTTTAGAAGCTAATACAAATAAACAACCATTGGCATCAGCAAATGTGTATTGGTTAGGTACTGAAGTTGGAACCGTAACCGATTTTGATGGAAACTTTAGTCTTGAATACAAATCAGAATATAAGAAATTAGTAATAAGTTACGTTGGTTTTAAAACAGATACATTAAGTGTTTCTTCTAATAAGTTTATAAAACATAACTTAAGTTCAACAAGTGGATTAGATGAAGTTGTTATAAGTGCTAGAAATAAAACGGCTTCAGTTTCTTATGTAACAGCAGAAAACACATTGTTTGTATCTAGCGAAGAATTGCTAAAAGCAGCTTGTTGTAACCTTTCCGAAAGTTTTGAAACTAATCCTTCTATAGATGTCAATTTCGCTGATGCAGTTTCTGGAACTAAACAAATTAAAATGCTAGGCTTAACTAGTCCATATATTTTAATAGCAACAGAAAATATTCCAACAGTTCGTGGTGCATCTCAAGCTTACGGAATGAGTTTTATTCCTGGAACTTGGGTAGAAAGTATCCAAATTACAAAAGGTGCGGGAAGCGTAGTAAATGGTTACGAAAGTATTGCGGGGCAAATTAATGCTGAATTAGTAAAACCTACAACAGACAATGCGTTTTTTGTTAATTTGTTTGCAGCAGCAAGCGAACGTATAGAGTTAAACACACATTTTAACACTAAGGTTTCAGAGAAATGGAGTACAGGACTGTATTTACACGGAAATACACAACAAAAAAAACACGATATAAACAACGATGGTTTTTTAGATATGCCGCTATACAATCAATTTAATATAATGAACCGTTGGCAATATGTTAATCCAGAAAAAGGTTGGGTTAGTTTTATTAATGTGAATTTTTTAAAAGACGAAAAACAATCTGGACAGTTTAATTTTGATCCAGATGTTCATAAAGGTGGAACAGAATTTTGGGGAAGCGAAATTGATACAGATAGATTTAGTGTAGCGACCAAATTAGGTTATGTAAATCCAGAATTACCTTGGCGAAGTGTTGGATTTCAAACCGCTTATAGTTATCATAAACAAGAGTCTTATTTTGGTTTGAATATATATAATATTGAACAGAAAAGTGTCTATTCTAATTTGATTTATAATTCTATAATAAGCGATTCTAGACATAAAATTAAAACAGGATTAAGTTACACGTTAGATACTTATAAGGAAACAGTTTCAACTGATTTTTATTCAAGAAATGAGTATGATTTTGGAGGTTTCTTTGAATATGCTTTTAATAATTTAGATAAGCTTAATATTACCGCAGGAATTAGAATAGATTACAATAATTTATTAGGGACATTTATAACACCAAGATTACACGCTAAATATTCGCCTTGGGAAAAATCAGCTTTAAGATTAAGTGTTGGTAGAGGAAAACGAAGTGCTAATGTTTTTGCCGAAAATCAAAATATGCTTTCAAGCTCAAGAGCTATTTCTATTACGAATTCTAATGGACCTGTTTATGGATTAGATCCAGAGATTGCTTGGAATTATGGTGTGTCTTATTTGCAAGGCTTTAATTTATTTGGAAGAAAAGGAGATGTGACTTTAGATTATTACATTACCGATTTTAAAAATCAAGTGGTTGTAGATTACGAAAATCCACAGCAAGTTAATTTCTACAATTTAGAGGGAAAAAGTTTTGCTAAAAGTTTTCAAATTGAAACCAGCTATAGTCCATTTGCTCGTTTTAATTTAAAATTTGCTTATAAAAATTATGATGTTCAAACCGATTATAAATCGGGTCAGTTAGAGAAAGCCTTAACACCAAAGCATCGTTTTTTTGCTAATGCATCCTACGAAACACATAAAGAAGAAGGTAGCGCAAAACAATGGAAGTTTGATGCTACATTTAATTGGATAGGAAAACAGCGCTTTTATTCAACTCAAACAAACCTTTTAGCATACCAATTACCAGAATATTCACCAACAGTTTCTACATTAAATATGCAAGTAACAAAAGTGTTTACAAGCGCTTTTGAGGTTTATGTTGGAGGAGAAAATATAACAAACGTTAGACAAAATAATCCTATATTAGATGCAGAAAACCCTTTTGGCTCAAATTTTGATTCTAATTTTGTGTATGGTCCAGTTTTTGGAAGTAACTATTATGCAGGCTTAAGATATAAAATAAAGTAAAAAGAAGTTTGTCTGTTTTGATGCAGTAGAGAACTGCTTTATAATAGAAATCAAGTTTGAGTAGTCAAGCTTATTAAATATTAAAATCATATCAAAATAACTTAAATATAAAAAAATGAAAAAAATAATAACATTAGCCTTAATATTAATGGCTACAGTAACATTTGCTCAAAATAAAAATGCGAAAGCAACTTTAGAAGTTGATGGTGTTTGTGGAATGTGTAAAGCACGTATAGAAAAAGCAGCTATTAAAACCAAAGGCGTAAAAAGTGCACTTTGGAATGTTGAAACACACAAGCTAAGTTTAATTTTTAATGAAGAAAAAACCACGGTAAAAGCGATAGTTAAAAATATTACTGCAGCTGGACACGATACTAAAGAACTAAAAGCAACAGATGAAGCTTATGCAAAAGTTCATCCGTGTTGTAAATATAGAGATGAAGAAGTTATTGATGAACATAAATAATTGTATGTTTGTTTTTTAATTTTAATATAAAACATATGCGATTTTTATTCTTTTTTTTATTCCTTTTTGTAAATATATCTTTTGCTCAAAGTGATTATACTATTTCAATTGATGGTAAGGTTTATGATTTATCCATTAATGAAGAACAAGATTTTTTAGTTAATGGACAAAATATTAAAATTAAAGTAGCAATAAATGACACATTAATTTTTAAGAAAGACTTTATTTCTTTTAAGCACTTAAGTAAGAACTCAATTGCAAATACGAAAATCGACAGAGGTATTAATCAATATATTATGATGACTGCAGGAGGAACTGGAGTTATACTCCAAAAATATGATGATTTCGATCCTTCTATGATAAAAGAGATGATGCTTTCTGAGTTAACTAAAGAAAGTGTCAGCTATGGTTATAAATTAGTTCGAGAAGATTATAAGAGGAAATTAGAATCAGGTCAAGAAGTAAATGTGTTAAAAGCTGTTTTAGAATATAAAGGGGAATATGAATATTATGAAGTTTCTACCTGTTCTAAGAAAGATGAAGGTGTTTTGATTGCTACAATGATTACAGTAGATGAATTTGATGATGGAGGGAAAGAGATGATTGAATTATTTTGGAAAACTCTTAACGTTTTATAATAAAACAATTCATTATTAAAATAAAAAACGCCAAACTATTAAGTTTGGCGTTTTTTATTTTAATAATGAATTTAAGATTACATCATTCCTGGCATTCCTCCACCCATAGGTGGCATTCCTCCTCCAGCAGGTGCATCTTCTTTAATATCTACTAATGCACATTCTGTAGTTAAAATCATTCCAGCAACAGAAGCCGCATTTTCTAATGCAATTCTAGTTACTTTCTTAGGGTCAATAATTCCAGCTTTAAGCATATCTACATATTGCTCCGTTTTAGCATCGTAACCAAAGTCTTTTTTACCTTCCATTACCTTGTTTACCACAACGCTACCTTCTCCACCAGCATTTTCAACAATAGTTCTTAAAGGCGATTCAATTGCACGAGCAATAATTTGTACACCTGTAGTTTCGTCTAAATTTTCTGTAGCTAATTTTTCTAATACTTTTTTAGCACGAACTAAAGCAACTCCTCCACCAGCAACAATACCTTCTTCTACAGCTGCACGAGTAGCGTGTAAAGCATCGTCTACACGATCTTTTTTCTCTTTCATTTCAACTTCAGAAGCAGCTCCAACATAAAGAACAGCAACTCCACCAGCTAATTTAGCTAAACGTTCTTGAAGTTTCTCTTTGTCGTAATCACTAGTTGTAGTTTCGATTTGAGATTTAATTTGATTTACTCTATTTTTAATCAAGTCAGCATCACCAGCACCATTTACAAGTGTTGTGTTGTCTTTATCTATAGTAACACGTTCTGCGGTTCCAAGCATTTCAATAGTAGCATTTTCTAAAGTAAATCCTCTTTCTTCAGAAATTACAGTTCCACCAGTTAATATAGCAATATCTTCTAGCATTGCTTTACGTCTATCTCCAAAACCAGGAGCTTTAACTGCTGCAATTTTTAAAGAACCACGTAATTTGTTTACTACTAAAGTAGCTAATGCTTCGCCATCAACATCTTCTGCAATAATTAATAAAGGCTTCCCTGTTTGAGCAACTGGCTCTAAAACTGGTAATAAGTCCTTCATTGTGGATACTTTTTTATCGTATAATAAAATATAAGGATTCTCTAAATCTGTAATCATTTTTTCACTATCGGTAACAAAGTAAGGCGATAAGTAACCTCTGTCAAATTGCATACCTTCAACAACATCTACATAAGTATCTGTTCCTTTAGCTTCTTCAACAGTAATAACACCTTCTTTTCCAACTTTACCAAAAGCGTTAGCAATTAAATCACCAATCACTTCGTCATTGTTAGCGGATATAGATGCTACTTGTTTTATTTTTTCTGAAGAACTACCAACTTCTTGGGTTTGTTTTCCTAAATCTGTTACAATTGCTGTAACAGCTTTGTCAATACCACGCTTTAAATCCATAGGATTTGCTCCAGCAGCAACGTTACGTAAACCTTCTTTCACAATAGATTGCGCTAAAACTGTAGCGGTTGTTGTTCCGTCTCCAGCTAAATCGTTGGTTTTTGAAGCTACTTCTTTAACCATTTGAGCTCCCATATTTTCTAATGGATTCTCTAATTCTATTTCTTTAGCTACAGTTACACCATCTTTAGTTACGTGAGGTGCACCAAAACTTTTACTAATAATTACATTACGACCTTTTGGTCCTAAAGTTACTTTTACAGCATTTGCTAATGCGTCTACACCACGCTTTAATCCGTCGCGAGCTTCAATATCAAATTTTATATCTTTTGCCATTTTATTTATGTTTTACTTTTAGCATTTAGCGGTTAGCTTTTGGCTAAAAATTAGTTGTTAATATTTTCGCTTGAGCGAAAATTGTGATATTTTATTATGTTAAGTACCAGTAGCTAAAAGCTAAAAGCTAATAGTTAAGGGTCATTTAAATAATCGCCATAATGTCGTCTTCACGCATCATTAAGTACTTGTTTCCATCTAATTTTAATTCAGAACCAGCGTATTGACCGTATAAAACAGTATCTCCAACTTTTACAGTTAAAGGCTCGTCTTTTTTACCTTTTCCTGCTGCAACTACAGTTCCTTTTAGTTGTTTCTCTTGAGCGCTATCTGGAATAAATAATCCTGAAGCTGTTTTTGTTTCGGCAGGTAATGGATCTACTAAAACTCTGTCTGCAAGAGGTGTAATGTTTATTTTACTCATTGTGTTATGTTTTAATTTGTTATTAAACAAATAGGTTAATTATCTATTAATTAGTTAAGCTAAAAATGTGCCACGACATTGGGACTGACAAACTTTCATTTTATGTCATTTTAATAATTAGTAGATACAAAAAATGCCAACTATTATAGTTGGCATTTTATAATTTATTATGAATATAATTTACTTTGCAGCTTCATCATCTTTAGCAGGAGTTGCAATTGGAGTTGCTGTATCTTCTGCAGGAGTAGTTGTTGGTAAATTATTAATAGCGTCTTCTGTTAATGCTTTAGATTCTGTTACCGTTGTTCCTTTGTTAATTGCAACGTTAGAAAATAAGATTAATGCCAATAACACTGTTGCTAAAGTCCAAGTACTTTTATCTAAAAAATCTGTTGTTTTTTTAACACCACCTAATTGTTGTGTTCCGCCACCACCAAAAGAAGAAGATAATCCTCCACCTTTAGGGTTTTGTACCATTATAACTACTGTTAATAAAAATGCTACGACTACGATTAAGACTAGAAATATTGCAAACATATTATTTTGTATTATTTTGTATTTGTTTTACTGCTTTAATTTGGTCTGCAAAGAAACCACTTTTTTCTGGATATTTCAAACTTAAAA
>NZ_JBELDZ010000064.1:0-13428 GCF_042094015.1 Aurantibacter sp.
GCTAGACTTAGGATCTAGTGCCGCGAGGTGTGAGAGTTCGAGTCTCTCCGCCCGTACTTTAAAAGCTTCAGTTTTTCTGAAGCTTTTTTTATTGAGTTAAGTGAAATTAAATTTTTATGACTTCACTCTAAAATATAACTGACTTATTTCTTATTTTTACAAGACCCGAAAAAGTATAAAGTTATGGCAAACTCAACTATAGAAAGCAATCCTATTTTAGATCGCTTACCTAAGCATTTAAGACAATTTATAAAACCACAAGATTACAACGATTATTCGGCTATTAATCAAGCTGTTTGGCGTTACGCTATGCGTAAAAACATAGATTATTTGAGCGAAGTAGCACATAGTTCGTACTTAGAAGGCTTAAAAAAAACGGGGATTTCTGTAGATTCTATTCCAAATATGTATGGAATGAATCGTATTTTAAAAGAAATAGGTTGGGCTGCAGTTGCTGTAGATGGCTTTATTCCGCCAAATGCTTTTATGGAATTTCAAGCCTATAATGTACTTGTAATTGCTAGTGATATTAGACAAATTGACCACATAGAATATACACCAGCACCAGATATAATTCATGAAGGTGCAGGACATGCTCCAATTATTGCAAATCCTGAATATGCAGAATATTTAAGACGTTTTGGGGAGATTGGCTGCAAAGCTATTTCATCGGCTAAAGATTATGAATTATATGAAGCTGTAAGGTATTTATCTATTATAAAAGAAGCACCTAACACACTACAAGATAAAATTGATGCTGCCGAAAAAGCTGTAGAAGATTTACAAAATGATATGGGAGAACCAAGTGAAATGGCTTTAATTAGAAATTTACACTGGTGGACTGTAGAATATGGATTAATTGGTACTGTTGAAAATCCTAAAATTTATGGTGCAGGTTTATTGAGTTCTATTGGAGAAAGCAAATGGTGTATGACGGATGAAGTAAAGAAATTACCCTATAATATTAATTCTACATTTCAGAATTTCGATATTACAAAACCGCAACCACAATTATTTGTAACACCAGATTTTGCTTTTTTAAGTCAAGTTTTAGAAAGTTTTGCCAATACTATGGCACTTAGAACTGGTGGCGTACAAGCAGTAAATAAAATTATAGCATCTAAAGCTATTGGAACTGTAGAGTTAACTACTGGTTTACAAATTTCAGGAGTTTTTACTAATAGTATTGAAACCAATGGTAAAGTTGCCTATTTACAAACTACAGGAGAAACTGCTTTATCTTATAAAAATAAAGAACTAGTTGGTCATGGAACTATAAATCATCCAGATGGTTTTGGAACTGCTTTAGGAAAACTTAAAGGTATAAACCTAGCTATTGAGGATATGAGTCCACGCGATTTACGTGCCTATGATATCTATGAAGGTGAATTAGTTACGTTTGAGTTTGAAGGTGGCGTTATTGTTAAAGGTGAGATTATTACTGGTACACGAAACTTACAAGGTAAAATTTTATTAATTAGTTTTAGAAATTGTACGGTAACTCATGGAGACACTATTTTATTTAAACCAGAATGGGGACAATACGATATGGCAGTAGGTAAAATGGTTGATTCTGGTTATTCTGGACCAGCAGATTTAAATAGTTTTAATTTAATTACACACGAAATTAGTAGTCAAACTATTAAAACTAAAAAAACACCAGAACGCATAGAATTAGAGTTGTTATATGAACAAGTAAGAGAATATAGAAATAAACAAACAGCTTCAGCTTCTATCTCTAACATTTTAGATTGCTTAAAGACAAATCATCCTAACGATTGGTTATTAGCTGTAGAGTTATACGAACTATCCGTTAAGTTTAATAAAACAGATTTAGCTAAAGCTACTTTAGACTATTTAGAAATTTTAAAGGGTAAACGACCTGACGTATCCCATTTAATAGCTGATGGCATTAAAATAGCAGATGCAGATTTAGTCTTGAATTAAATTTTGATAATTGTAAAAAAGCATCAAAACTGTAAAATTAATAGTTCTGATGCTTTTTTGTATTTATACATCTATGAGCTATTAATTTACAAATCCAGCTAATTTCTTCTTAGTAAAATTACTTAAAACTAAGGTTCCGCTTATTTTAGCGCGTTCTATTAATAGTTTATCCCAATGGTTATAATCTTGCCATAGCACGTTTTTCATTTGTAATAAAGCCTCAGGATTATAACTTGATAATTTTGTGGCTAGTTCTAAAACAGATTCATCTAACTCATCTACAGAATCAAAAACATTAGCATATAATTTATTTGCTTTAGCATAAGTTACATCGTAAAATTGCTCCGCATTAATAGTCATTTCAGACATTGCTGTTTGTCCCATTTTACGTGAAACTGCGGGTTCAATAACAAACGGCCCAATACCAATACTTAACTCGCTTAACTTTATTGCGGCATATTTAGTTGCCAAAGTATAATCGCAAGCTGCTGCTAAACCAACGCCTCCACCAACTGCTTTCCCTTGAATGCGTCCTATTATTAATTTTGGACATTTACGCATTGCATTTATTACGTTGGCAAAACCAGAAAAAAAAGCTTTTCCCGTTTCCATATCGGTAATAGACATAAGCTCGTCAAAACTTGCTCCAGCACAAAAGGTTCTATCTCCAGCACTTTTTAACACAACAACTTTAACATCTTGATCTCGTCCAGCTTCTTCAATTGTTTCAACTAATAATTGTAATAAATCGCTTGGTAAAGCATTATGTGATGGATTACAAAACTCTACAGTTCCAATGTTATTTTTAGTGGTTAATCTAACGTATGCTTCTGCCATTTTATCTATTGTTCTAATTTTAGGTTAAAGATAATTAATTTAATTTCCTTTTTAATAGCTTTGGTAAAAAAGCAGACTATGGGATTTTTAGAGTTTATTTTTGGGGCGAAAAAAAGACAAGTTAAAAACTTTCTAAATCGTAATGCTATTATTTTAGATGTTAGAACAAATAAAGAATATAATAGCGGACACATAAAAGATAGCTTACACATTCCTTTAAACGATTTACATAATAATGTAGATAGATTAAAAGCTTACAACAAACCTTTTATTGTATGTTGTCAAAGTGGTATTAGAAGTGCTAAAGCTTCAAAATTCCTTAATCTAAATAATATTGAAGCCACAAATGGTGGCGGATGGATTAGTTTAAAAACTAAACTATAATTTTAAAGCTTCTAATTCCAATGTGTTAGAAATAAGTGTTTCATTATATTTTAAAGTCCAGCCTAAAGAATTAGTTAAAATATAAAACTTAGATAACTCACTAATTAGCCTGTTTTTAGCATTTATTCTAATATCCGATGCGTTAATTTTCTCTGCCAATTCCTTTCTAACATTTCGTTTTATAGTGTTATAATCTTCTGCTTTAAAAGGGTTTAAATAATCTGCTTGAATATCGTAATATTCAAAATCTGGATTAACATTTAGCTCCTCAGCTGGAATATAAGTTATGGTTAGTGTTTTTGTAGTTTCGTCTACATTATATTCTATTTTACTTAAGTCGTAAGCAATAGTAACATCTACATTTACAACCACTAAGGCTTTTTTTTCTGTATCTATTAAATTTCCAAAAAGAGCTTTAGAACTTTTATAGTTATAAACTTGACTAAAATGACCTTCGGTAACCACTAATTTTCCAACATTTTTTAATTCTTTTTGGATTAATGCTGAATTAGCCACCAATTGAGTTTCTTCGGATTTTTTTATTGAGAAATACTGAAAACTAACCACTGCCAATAAAGCAACTACGATACCAAATAAAATATTTTTCATCTTTAAAATGTAATAGAATGTTTTTCTTTTAAACTCGCTTTTTTCAGCTCCAAATCACTTAAAAATTTCTTATGCGCTAAAGAATTTTCATTAAAAGGTTTATGGTTTAATCCTTTTTGAATAACCTCAACGTCTTTGATAATAACTTGAGTTGCGTTAGAAATCCATACATCTAAAAAACATTCCCAAATATAATTAATAGCGATTTTATTTGGATGAAGCATATCATCATTATAAAAACGATAATCCCTTAACTCGTCCATTACAATTTCATAAGACGGAAAATAAGAAGTGTTTTTAATTAAATTAACCACAGAATGAATTCCAGAAATTAAATGTGCCTTACTTATTGTATTCTCTACAAAACCATCTTTTATATGCCTTACAGGCGAAACCGTAAATACAAACTGGACATTAGAATTTATAGATTGAATATGAGTTATACAATTTTGAAGTGATTGAGAAATTTCTTCAGCTGAAAGTAATATTTTATCAAATTGATGTTGTGGAGCTTTATGGCAGTTAGCAACTATTTTAGTTGATGATTTATGCTTATAAACCCAAGAGGTTCCTAAAGTAATTATAACGTGAGTTGCGGTTTCTAATTGATGTTTTGTTTGTTCTAGTTTAGAGTTTAAATTAGAAACTAAGTCTGATGACTTTAAACCATTTAATTTTGAATGCGCATCAAAACATTGAAACTGTTCGTTTAACTCAAATATTTCTTTCTCTGAATACTTATATTCAGAAATCGATTTTTCAATAAGACTTTCTATGGCTTTAACGTGAAATAAAATTCCAAATGGATTACTGAATGTATTAAACTTGCTATAAACAAATTTCCCTCCAATATGTTCTGAAAAACAAGACCCAAATAATACTATTTTACTGTTATAGTCAATAGTATTTTGACTTACAGGTTTTAGTGGTATTTGGGTTTGTAGTTTCATTTATTGAATATACTTCTTAACATCAAGAATAGCATCTGCTATACCTTCTGGTTTCTTTCCTCCTGCAGTTGCAAAAAATGGTTGTCCGCCGCCGCCGCCTTGAATGTGTTTTCCTAATTCTCTTACAACTTGTCCTGCATTTAAACCTCTATCCGCTACTAGTTCTTTAGAAACATAACAAGATAAAATGGCTTTTCCATTATTTTCGGCACCAAACAATAAGAATAAATTAGTGTATTGACTTCCTAATTCAAAACATAAATCTTTAATTCCTCCAGCATCTAAATCTATTTGCTTAGCTAAGAATGCAATTCCATTTTCTTCTACAATTTTAGACTGTAAGTCGCCTTTAAGATTTTTAGCTTTATCTTTTAAAAGTTTTTCAATTTCCTTTTTTAATGCAGAGTTTTCATCCTGTAATGCTACAATAGATTTTACAGGTTCTTTTGTGTTATTTAGTAATGATTTAATAGAAACTAACTCATTATCTATAGTCTCAAAATAATCTTTAACCGCATCGTTAGTTATTGCTTCTATTCTTCTAATTCCTGAAGCTACTGCGCCTTCACTTGTAATCTTAAAATGCCAAATATCAGACGTGTTTTTCACGTGTGTTCCTCCACAAAGCTCTATAGATTGACCAAACTTTATGGTTCTAACTGTATCTCCATATTTTTCACCAAATAAAGCCATTGCGCCTTCGTCTAAAGCTTGCTCCATTATAGCTTTTCTATTTTCTTGTAACTCTAATTTTCCCGCAATACGTGCGTTTACAAAATCTTCTACATCTTGTAATTGTTCGTTGGTAACTTTAGAGAAGTGAGAGAAATCAAAACGTAAATATTTAGAATGTACACTACTTCCTTTTTGCTCTACGTGCGTTCCTAAAACCTCACGTAATGCTTGGTGTAGTAAATGTGTTGCAGAGTGATTACAATCAGTTCTAAAACGTTGTTTTACATCTACAACAGCTTTAAATGTTTTATTAAGATCCTTTGGTAACGTTTTAGTTATATGAATAATTACGTTATTTTCCCTTTTAGTATCTATAATATAAACGACATCGCCATTTGGAACTTCTAAATAACCTTTGTCTCCAACTTGTCCTCCACCTTCGGCATAAAAAGGTGTTAAATTAAATACTAATTGAAATAATTCCCCATCTTTTTTAGAGGTTACTTTTCTATATTTAGCGAGAGTCACATTAGCTTCTAAAATATCGTAACCAATAAATTCTTGCTCACTATCTTCTTTTACAGTAATCCAATCGTCCGATTTTAAAGAAGATGATTCTCTACCTCTATTTTTTTGCTTCTCTAACTCAGCATTAAATTCTTCTTTATTATAAGAAAAATCTTTTTCGCGTAAAATTAATTCCGTTAAATCTTCAGGAAAACCATAAGTATCTTTTAATTCAAAAACTTTAGCTCCAGAAATTTCTTTCCCTTTTGTTGTTTCTACTATCCTATCTAATAGTAATAAACCTTGATCTAAAGTTCGTAAAAAAGAAGTTTCTTCTTCACGAATAACATTTTCGATAAGTTGTTTTTGGCTTTTAAGTTCTGGAAAAGCATCGCCCATTTTAACACTAAGCACTTCAACTAACCTATAAATAAAAGGCTCTTTTGTATTTAAGAATGTAAAACCGTAACGTACCGCACGACGTAAAATCCTTCTAATAACATATCCCGCACCAGTATTACTTGGTAATTGTCCATCTGCAATAGAAAAAGCTACCGCACGTACATGATCTGAAACAACCCGAATAGCAATATCTATTTTATCTTTATCTGAAAGTATTTTTGCTTGTGTTAAATCTTCTGTAGAACCAGTATATTCTTTGTTTGTAATAGTTTCAATCTCACGAATTATAGGCGTAAAGACATCTGTATCATAATTAGACTTTACATCTTGCATTACCATACATAAACGTTCAAAACCCATTCCTGTATCAATATGCTTGCTAGGTAAAGGCTCTAAATTTCCATTAGCTTTGCGGTTGTATTCCATAAATACTAAATTCCAAACCTCAACTACTTGTGGATGATCTTGGTTAACTAAAGTTTTACCATCTACAGCAGCTTTTTCTTCTGGTGTTCTAATATCAACATGAATTTCACTACAAGGACCACAAGGACCTTGTTCTCCCATTTCCCAAAAATTATCTTTTTTATTTCCTTTTAAAATTCGGTCTTCACTTATATATTTTATCCAAATATTATAAGCTTCCATATCCATTCCAAGATTATCAGAATCATCACTACCTTCAAAAACAGTAACATACAGAATATCTTTATCTATCTTATAAACTTCGGTTAATAATTCCCAAGCCCAAGCAATAGCTTCTTCTTTAAAATAATCGCCAAAACTCCAATTACCCAGCATTTCAAACAAGGTATGATGGTAAGTATCATAACCAACCTCTTCTAAATCGTTATGTTTTCCAGAAACACGTAAACATTTTTGACTATCTGTTAAGCGTGAATTTTGTGGCTGAGAGTTTCCCAAAAAATACTCTTTAAAAGGAGCCATTCCTGAATTAACAAACATTAATGTAGGATCATTTTTTAACACCATTGGAGCAGATGGTACAATACCATGCTTCTTAGATTCAAAAAAAGATAAAAATGCTTTACGTATGTCTTGAGATTTCATAATTTGAAATAAAAACACTTAGTTTTCACTAAGTTGGAATGAATATTTAGTTTTTTACAATTAACACAATTTACAATTAAAATAAATTGATTAAATTGTGCGTTTACAAATCTAATACAATCTATAAACTAAACACAAAAATAGTATATTTTAAACAATGAGTAAAGTAAAATATTATTATGATTCTGACACTTTAGCATACAGGAAGATAGAGCGTAAAACAGGCAAAACTTTACTACGTGTTTTAAGGTTTTTGTTTGCAGCTTCATTATTCGCTTTACTATTTGTTTTTATTGCTGGTAGATATATAGATTCGCCTGAAGAAAAAGCATTAAGACGAGAGCTATCTAATATGCAACTACAATACAATGTTCTTAATAAAAAAATGAACGAAGCTGAAGCTGTATTGGCTAATGTAGAAAAACGAGATAATAATATTTACCGTGTTTATTTTGAAGCAAACCCTATTCCCGAGGAACAACGCTTGGCTGGTTTTGGTGGTGTAAACCGTTATAAAAAACTAGAAGGTTACGATAATTCTAAACTTATAAAAAACACATCTCAACGTTTAGACCAATTACAAAAACGTATTGTTGTTCAGTCTAAATCTTTAGATGAAATAAAAATAATGGCTGAAGACAAAGAGAAGTTGTTAGCTGCTATTCCAGCCATACAACCTGTAAGTAACGAGGAATTAACTCGAATGGCTTCTGGCTATGGTTATAGAAGTGATCCTTTCACCAAAGTAAGAAAATTCCATTATGGAATGGATTTTACAGCTCCAAGAGGTACGCCAATTTACGCAAGTGGCGATGGAATTGTTGAAAGAGCAGATAATAAATCTTCTGGCTACGGAAATCATATTAGAATAGACCATGGTTATGGTTACGTCTCATTATATGCTCATCTGTATAAATATAATATAAGAAAAAATCAACGTGTAAAACGTGGAGATTTAATAGGTTTTGTTGGTAGTACAGGACGAAGTGAAGCACCACATTTACACTATGAAGTATTTAAAGACGGAGAGAGAATTAACCCTATTAATTTTTATTACGGAAGTTTATCTGCCGAAGAATTCAATTCAATGCTAGAAAGTGCTACTTTAGAAAACGAATCTTTAGACTAATGGAGCTAAACTTACCCGAGAGACGTTACTATGCCATTGGAGAAGTTGCTAAAGCTTTTGGAGTGAATACTTCTTTAATTAGGTTTTGGGAGAAGGAATTTGACATTCTTAAGCCAAAAAAAAATGCAAAAGGAAATAGAAAATTTACCCCAGAAGATATAAAAAACCTTAAATTCATACATCATTTAGTTAAAGAACGAGGATTTACTTTAGAAGGCGCTAAAACTCATCTTAAAGAAAAAAAAGACAAAGCACTTAGTAAATTTGATGTTATTGCAAAATTAGAACACGTTAAATCAGAATTAATCAACATAAAAAATCATCTTTAAAATCATAAAAAAATGAAAAAATTTTTAATACCAATAGTTGTTATAGCATTATTAGGGATTTGGATAATGAACTCTTATAATGGACTCGTAGGAAAGGAGGAAAATGTTAGTGAATCTTGGGCCAAAGTAGAAAGCGCTTATCAGCGTAGAACAGATTTGTATAGTAATATTGTTAAAACTGTACAAGCATCGGCAGATTTTGAAAGAAAAACATTAAACGAAGTTATAGAAGCTAGGTCTAGAGCAACATCTATAGAAATTAATGTAGATGATTTAACACCAGAAAATATTGCAAAATTTCAAAATGCACAAAGTCAATTTAGTGGACGTTTTAGCAGGTTATTAGCCACTTTTGAACGTTATCCAGATTTAAAAACCACAGGAGCTTTTAAGGAATTTATGGCACAACAAGAAGGTACTGAAAATAGAATTAACGTTGCTAGAGATCGTTTTAATGAGTCTGCAAAATTATTTAATGTTACAGTTAGAAAATTTCCAGCAACACTAATTGCATCTACATTTGGTTTTGAAAAGAAAGCATATTTTGAAGCTGAAGAAGGTTCTGAAAAAGCACCAGATGTAAATTTTGAATTTTAGCATCTAGAATGAGTAACAAAGTTGAACAATTTTTAACCGCTACAGAAGAGCAAACTATTGTTGATGCTATAATAAAAGCAGAACAGTTAACTTCTGGAGAAATACGCGTACATATTGAAGCAAATTGCAACGGAAATATTGACGCAAGAATTATTGAAATCTTTGAAACTTTACAAATGCACCAAACTGCAGAACGCAATGGCGTAATTATTTATGTAGCTGTTTTAGATAAAGCTTTTGCAATTTATGGTGATGATGGTATTAATAGAAAAGTAGATTTAGAGTTTTGGAACTCAACTAAAGATATTATGCAAAACCATTTTAAATCTGGAGAGTTCACAAAAGGTATAACCCAAGGAATTATTAAAGCTGGAGAAGAATTAAGTCGATTTTTTCCGTGCTTAGATTCTGATACAGATGAGCTGCCAAATACTATTTCTAAAGGTTAATATTATATATGCTAAATCGAGTATTAAAAAGTAATTACAAAAAGCGTCTCAAAACACTATTATTTGAAACGCTAATTTTATGCGCTCTATTTAGCACAAGCATAACACTTGGTCAATTTGAAATTCCAAAAATTCCAAATAAACAAACTTCAGTATATGATTATATTGGATTATTAAACAACAACCAAAAACTACGTTTAGAGCAAGATCTAATTAGATATTCAGATTCTACATCTACTCAAATAGTAGTTGCAATAATTAGCTCTACAAAAGGAGAAAACATAAATTATTTAGCGGCAAATTGGGGTGAAAAGTGGGGCATTGGAGATGCCGAAAAAGACAATGGGATTTTAATTCTGTTGGCAAAAAATGATAAAAAAATAACTATAAGTACTGGAAGAGGAACAGAACATTTACTTACAGATGCTATGTGTAAACGTATTATTGACCAAGCAATAATCCCTCAATTTAAAAAAAACAACTACTATAAAGGCTTACAAATTGGTGTTGCAACTATTTACATGATTATGAATGGTGAATACAAAAACACAAATTCTGGTAATTCTGATTTTCCAGTCGGCTTTGTAATCTTTATATTCTTTGTCTTTATTATTATTATAATTGCACTTAGCAAAAAAAATAATGGTAGCGACAACCACAACGGAAAACATTTTAGACGCGATTCTGGTAGCAGTATTCTAGACGCCATAATACTAAGCAATATGGGAAGAAGTTCTGGTGGCGGATGGAGTTCTGGAAGTAGTGGCGGAAGTTTTGGCGGCGGCGGATTCTCAGGAGGTTTTGGTGGCGGAAGTTTTGGTGGTGGCGGTGCTTCTGGTGGCTGGTAAGTTTATACTATTTATAAAGTCGAATCACTACTTACCATTAAATGTATTCATTGTATTGTTAATTCCAGCTAATCCAAAAGATTTAATAGCTTCTACACATTTATCTAAACGTTCTGGTAATTCTGCATTTTCAATATCTGTCCATTCTCCTAAAACGTAATCTACTTGTCTTCCTTTAGAAAACTCATCGCTTATACCAAACCTAAAACGGTTGTAGTTTGAAGTTTGAAGTTTATCCTGTGTATCCTTTAAACCGTTGTGTCCACCAGCGCTACCTTTCATTTTAATACGAAGACTTCCAAAAGACAAATTTAAATCGTCTGTAATCACTAATAAATTCTCTAATGGAATATTTTCCTTATCCATCCAATACTTAATAGCTTTACCACTTAAATTCATATAAGTACTTGGCTTAAGTAGTACAAAAGTTCTTCCTTTTAACTTATAGGTAGCTTTATCTCCTAGCTTAGCCGTATTAAAAGTAACGTCTTCATTTTTAGCTAAATGGTCTAATATTTTAAAACCAATATTGTGTCTTGTATTAGTATACTCACTACCAATATTACCTAAACCAACAATTAAAAACTTCTTCATATCTATTTCTTCTGGAGTTTCTCCAAATAATGTTTTAAGCCAATTAAACATAAATTATACCATTTCTTCAAAAGTAAAAAAGCATCCTGAATTAACAGAATGCTTTTTATAAAATATTTGAAAAGCTTGATTATTCAGCTGCTGCTTCTGGAGTTGCTTCTCCTTCAGCTGCTTCTGCTCCTTCTTCTTCTTCTTCGTCATCAACAGAAGTACGAGAACGTCTAACTTGACATACAACAGTATTATCTGGATGCATAAATCTATATGCATCATTCTCTAATGTTGTAATATATAATTTACTACCAATTTTAAGAGGTGTAATATCTGCAGTAATTACATCTGGTAAGTTACCAGGAATTGCTTTTACACGTAAACTACGTTTGTTTTTACGTAAAACACCACCATTTTTAACACCTTTAGAACTTCCAATAAATTCTACAGGAATATCCATTACCACTTCCTTATCTGGGAAAGTTTGATAGAAATCTACGTGTAAAATTCTGTCTGTTACTGGGTGAAATTGAATATCTTGTAAGATAGCGTCAATTTTAGTTCCATCTTCTAAAGCAATCACAACTGTGTGCGCGTTAGGAGTGTATACTAATCCTGCAAAAGCTAATTCAGTTGCTGAGAAATGTACTGTTTTGTCTCCTCCGTATACTACGCAAGGAACCTGGCCAGCATTACGTAAGGCTTGAGTTGCTTTCTTACCTACGCTTTCTCTTTGAGATCCGTTAATTGTAATTGATTTCATTGTTATTTATTATTGATTATTAATATAATTTACATTAAAAACTTGTTACTGATCGATTTATTGAAATGTACATTTTGCATCACTTCACCAAATAAATCGGCGCAAGATAAAACTTTTATTTTTGAACTCGTTTGTTTTAAAGGAATAGAATCTGTTACAATTAATTCTTCTAATTTCGAATTCTCTAAACGCTCGTATGCACTTCCAGATAAAATTGGATGTGTACAAATTGCTCTTACACTTAAAGCGCCACGCTCCATCATTAAATCTGCAGCCTTAGTAAGTGTTCCAGCAGTATCTACCATATCATCTACCAATACAACGTTTTTACCTGTAACATCTCCAATTAATTCCATGTGAGAAATTACATTGGCTTTTGCTCGTTGCTTATAACAAATTACAACATCACTTTCTAACGCTTTAGAATAAGCGTATGCACGCTTGGATCCACCCATATCTGGAGAAGCTATTGTTAAATTATCCAAATTTAAACTTCTTAGGTATGGTAAAAAGATTGTTGATGCAAATAAATGATCTACCGGCTTCTCAAAAAATCCTTGGATTTGATCTGCGTGTAAGTCCATTGTAATAATTCTTGTCGCTCCAGCTGTTTCCAACATTTTTGCAACTAACTTAGCAGCAATTGGAACTCTTGGCTTATCTTTTCTGTCTTGACGAGCCCAACCAAAATAAGGCATCACTGCTGTTATATGTCTTGCAGATGCACGCTTAGCAGCATCTATCATTAACAACATTTCCATTAAATTCTCACTACTTGGATTTGTAGATCCAATAATAAAAACACGATCACCACGAATAGATTCTTCATATGAAGGTTGAAACTCACCATCACTATAAGTTGAAGTAATCACGTTTCCTAATTTACTTCCGAAAGCTTTTGCAATTTTCTCTGCTAGAGCTCTACTTTGAGTACAAGTAAATATTTTGGCTTCGATATTTGGAGTCGACATCTTAATTAATTGTTTTACAACACTTAAGGTGTTGTTAATTTTTAATTGGATGCAAATTTATGATTTTTTTTAAAGTATGTAAGTTTAAAACTGTTTTATTTTGCTTTAAATCGCAAAATTAGATTATTTTTACACTCCCAAAACACGCTCAAGTGGTGGAATTGGTAGACACGTCGGATTCAAAATCCGATTCTTCGGAGTGCGGGTTCGATTCCCGCCTTGAGTACAAAACCTTTTTAAAACATCTGTTTTAAAAAGGTTTTTTTATTCTATATATTATCTATACCAATTTTAAGAATTCTTTTTTTATCTCTTTATTACCTTTTCCATAAACCCAAGCAATTTGACCTAATTGTCCTATAATTTTTATAGAAT
>NZ_JBELDZ010000065.1:0-13134 GCF_042094015.1 Aurantibacter sp.
ACCATCAATTTTTAAAGTATTTACATCTATGCCATTAAAGAATTTATTGGAAAAATCTTGTGCCTGGGATTCATCAATTACCAAAAAACCACCCCAGGGTCTTTCAAGATCATACGAAACTATTGAAAATCCATAAGATTTTATAATTTCTTTAGTTTTAGTGAAAAAATTATTCATTTATATTTTATTGTATAATTCTAATGTTTTAGTTATCATTTCTTGCTTTTTAAATAATATATTATACCTCTTGATAGATTGACGACTAAACTCTTCTAATAAATCATCATCAGAAATTAACAAGTTTAACTTCTTAGCTAATAATCTACTATTAATACTTTCTACTACTAAACCAGTTTTATTATTTTGAACTACCCATGGAACACCTGAGCCTTTAATATTAAAAACAACTTGCGGACAACCCAAACTCATTGCCTCAATTAAAACTACACCAAATGCTTCAGACTTGTGAACAGATGGTAAACAGAAAATATCAGCTAATTTAAAATAGGATTCAAGATGATTAAATGGGATTTTTCCTAATAACCTTATTTTATTTTGTAAATCTGCATTTATAATTTGTTTTTTTAAATCCGAATATAATTCACCTGTACCACCTAGTAAAATTAAAGTATCGTCTTTTAACTCTTTAGCAGCATCAATCAAATAATCAAATCCTTTGTAATATGTTAACCTACCTAATGAAAATATTATTTTTTTTCCTCTATATACATTTTTTAATTCTTTAAAAAATGAATTATCTGCAACTAATTCAGAATTGTCTATTCCTAATGGAATTACCTTACACTTTTCTTTATAATTCCTTAGATCTTTTGAGTTGTCAAGATAATTCTTTGAGGTAACTATTATTATTTTTGCTTTTCCTTTTATAAAATTATCAAAAGGTGAATATATTTTTTTAAAAAACTTTTGTTTAACGATATCACTATGCCAATGTAAAATTATTTTTCCTTTGAAATTTGTTAATAGGAGGGAAATCGCTGCAGATGGATTAGGCAAATGCAAATGCACAATATCATAATTATTAACAATACATAGAAGTTTTATATAATATGACAGAGAAAATGGAACAGAAAATATTTCAATTATTCTACTCATTCTGAAAATAGTATAGCTACTCTTTTTTATTACTGTTTTGTATTTATTATTAAAACAAATAACATCTGTTTTAACACCAGCTTCATTAAGCCCTTCAACTAAATCAAAATTTACTTTTTCAATTCCTCCAAAATAAGGAGGGTAATATTTACCTATATGTAAAATTTTCATATTCTATAGTGTGATCAAAATAATAGCGTAAATGAACCCCAAACCAATATTAACTATTAATGTTTTATTAAAAAATATTTTTTTTTTGCTTAACAATATATATTGTGCAATAAAAAAAACATAAATTAAGACTGAGTTAATTATAATAATTGAATATATAGTTGTAGTGAATATTTTATCATAGAGTAATAGAGCTCCAATTAATGAAAATAGAAGTAATAAAAGAATTAATATGTAACTTTTAACCTGATTCTCTCGCTGAATTATCGGTTCTAGTAAAGCTGAATTGATCCACAAAGAAACATTGATACCACATAGTAGTAATAAATTTGAATAATCTTCGTCTATAGAGTCCCATTTATTATAACGCCCATCTAAAATAAATGGCAAGAAAATAACGACAAAAAAATTAATAATAAAGATAATAATTGTAATTAATGAAAAATATAAATCTAATTTCCTGTGGTCTTCTGAGAAAAATTTATTGAACATTAAAATTCCAAATACCCTATATATTACTAATATAGCTGTTGATAATCTAAAATAGAAGGAGTAAATACCTACATAAGAATAATCTAAAAAATGTTCTATATATATCCGAGAACTACTTGTTAATAAAACTAAAAGTGGTGAAGAAATTAAAATTAAAACACCAAAATTATAAATTTTTCTATAATGTTTAATTTTCATTTTTTTTATCCCTTTAATTTTTTTAAAATGATAAAAAAAAGTAGTTATAAATAAATACAATAGTAATAATAATTGCCAGAGGACTTGGCTATATTCAACTACACCTGAATAGCATAACAAAAAAAAAAGAAACATTATTGAATAAACACCTGTATCAACTATTACAGATAGATTGTTTTGATTTTCACTTTTTAAAATAGCTGATATTATAATTTGATTTGCAAAAACAGCACCTAATACAACTGAATCAAAATAGATATTTCCAATTAGTTTTGGCTGAAATAATGCGAATAAAAATATTACAGAACCTATAACAAGAAAGTGAAGATGAAATAAAGGTTTAAGTTCATTTTCATTGTTCTTAATAATAAAATAACCATAAGACCCTACTAGGCCAAAAACAAATAGCCCCGTAAATATCTGACCAATATTTAAAGTATATTCAAAAATTCCAAATATTTCATCAGAGTTAATCACCTCTTGTAAACCTAATGGAGAAACAAATCCTATAGATTTAAATATTATAAAAATTATAATTAAACTGAAAACTCTTTTGTATGTTGTTTTATTTAAATAATTATTAATCATTTTTTTTCTTGTAAACCTTTTCTATTAAACTATAGTTTAATACTTCTTTAAAATGATCCTTGATTGTATCATAATCTTTATCTAGATATCTAAGAGGCTGTGAAACATACATTCCAGGAGTTAATAAATCCTTAGAAACAGTTGAATTACCACCTATGTTAATACTATCTCCAATACTAACACCAGGGTTTAAGAGGCAACTTGATCCAATATATACATTGTTACCAATATTAACTGAACCATCTACTCTAAACCTATCAGGCCCAGAAGTAGCATGAATATAACCATGTGTCCATATTTGTGTCCCTACTCCACCTATTTGAGAAAAATTACCAATAGTTAAACTTGACGTTAAATCTATTATTGTTTTTTTTGTAATACAAGATAGTTCACCTATATATAATTGCGATACTCCTATTACAATACTTTTTGATTTAGATCTAGTTATATTATTTTGTTTTCCAATTCTTGAATCTTTAGATAAAATAACAGTAAATAAACCATAAATAATATTCATATTTCTAATTAAAGAACCATTTTGCATCTCTAAATTTACAACAGAAATGATATTAAAGTTTCCAATCTTACAGTTAGGGCCAAGATTTAACTTTGTACCCCATATTAAACTACAACCAATTTTTGCAGACTTGTTAATATTATGACCTAAACGATTTAATATGAATCTACTAAGTTTAATAGGTATAAATAAACAAAGAAATAATGAAAGTATTTTATTTAAAATCATATTGAATATTCAGCTTGCATTATTAATCTGGGTTTAACAGGAGTTGTGCCTTTATGGTATGCGAAAGTATCTTCGAAAAACATTGACCCTTTTGGTCCAATCTTTATTATTGGATTATTATAATTTTTATTAGATTCTATTTGCATGTCATTTAATCTTCTATTTAACTTCTCTTTTATCGATTTTCGCTTATGAGTCCCAGGAACGATAACGTGAGGCCCAGAATCAAGATCAACATCTGTTAAGTATATAAATATTTTTAAAAACTTAGGTGAATCAATATCGTAATGATAACCATATTGATGATTTGATTTATTGTTCAAAGGAGGAAAAGACCACCACGAGTGACAGCTAATTAACTTAAATTTTGGCCCTAAATAAGATTCGCAAATTTTTAAAACATCTTTATTAAAAACTAACTTTTTAACAGAATCACATTCTTTCAATAAATTGTAATTACCATACCAAATATCATTTCCTGGATTAGATGGATTTTCATAATTAATTAAATAATTTTTCTCACCATACTGGCCTTTATATTTAGATAATTTAGAATACTCAATAATATCTTTTAATATCTGATAGGGTATTTTAATATTTGAAGAATACCCACTTTCTAAAAGTTCAGAATAAATTTTATTCGTATCGTGAATAATATTTTCACCACTATATATGTATACATTGTTCTCCCTGAAAAAAGGGTATATTCTTATCAACAATAATCTTGACAAACTAAATATTGTGAAAGATCTCATCAGTTTATTTGCTATAGTTTTAATCATAATTGTTTTGGTTTAATATAGTTTTTTAATATGGGAACCCAGAATAAAAAAGGGCCAATTACACTTAGGTAATATGTTTGAGATCCCATTATAACAAATAAAATAATGAGACTAGATGATCCACTATCAAGTTTTAAACGAATACTTTTTAAGAAAGCATATATCCAAAAACCTAGGTAAAACAAAAGACCTACAACACCGTTTTCCACTAATAATGTTAGCCAACCACTTTCTGCATTATTTCCAACTTTTGCTAACAAAGCTCCACTGTTTCCAAAAAACATTTCAACTAAGCTGTAATCACCAAAAAGTGAAACAGCAGATGCCATGAAATATAATCTCATAGTATGATTGTTAGATTGTAAATCAAAAACATTAATTATTCTTAATAAACCTGAAGTATCCAAAATATAGGTAGCAATTAAAAATAAAAAAAAAGCAACAGGAAATAAACTGAATATTTTTTTAAAATTAAACTTCCAATAATCTAAAAAATAGATAAACGCTAAACATAAAATACCTAATCTAGCATTACACATTAAACAAATTAATAGAGAAAGAATATATATATATTTATTTTTTCTGAAAATTAAAGTTATTCCAAGAGCAAAGTTCCCCAAAGATAGTGGGCCTGCAAAAATACCTTTGGAACGAATTACATTTCCTGATATCTCTCGATATGAAA
The DNA here is from genome assembly GCF_042094015.1 of Aurantibacter sp. NCBI lineage: Bacteria > Pseudomonadati > Bacteroidota > Flavobacteriia > Flavobacteriales > Flavobacteriaceae > Aurantibacter > Aurantibacter sp. The sequence continues at coordinate 4,778 of NZ_JBELDZ010000065.1, forward strand.
GTAAAATTTCGTCACCATTCCTGGATGCAAGTGCCTCATAAAGATATGTTTGAAAGAAATACTCATAAAATGCAATTATGAAATTAAAGATTAAAATTAAAATTAAAAATTTTCTAATTTTAATTAAGGGGATGGTTTTTAACAACCATATTACAGGAATTATACCAATATAAGAATAAATAGTATAAGTAGAATCCCAAACAATAATAGATATAAAAGTTAATAATATAACTGTGAAAATTAAATATATTTCTCTTAAATAAAAATTTGATAAATTAGTAGATAAATCAACAAGAATAAATAATATTATAATATTAGATAAAAATTCAATTCCTGTAAAATGTTTAATTATGTCGGTAAAAATTAAACCTCCAAAAAGAAATAATCTGAATATTTTCATTTAATTATTTTTTTTGGTGAAAATATTTCTTTAAATCTGCTTATGCTATATATACTGTGCTTAAACATAAAAACACTACTGAATGGCAAAATTATTCGATTTATGTTAAAAGCATTTAAACTATTTATCACTACCTGGTTGTCACTCCCCATTATAAAACCAAATCTTTTAATAGATAATAGTTTTCTTATTTTTGAGCTATAAATAAAATCCTTTGATGAAATTAGATTTAAGTATGAGGAACATTTGTTATCATAATTTACTAATAAATATCGTTTAAATGAACTAAAAGATTGATAAAACTTATTGGAGTCATTTCGAATGTAAAGCAACTTTCTGTAGATTAAAGAAAGTAATAAATTAATAAAAAATCTCAAAAACCATGGACTATATATAGCTGCTCTTTTCAAAAAACTTTGCAACGATAATTCACTTGGCCCGAGACTTAAAATAGAATCAGAGCCTTGCCCGTTTATTACATAAGAATCAGGACCAAAAAGATCACTAATCTTTCTTGCAGCGTAGTAATGTAACTTACTATAATGTTTGTCAAATTTCTGAAAATTATCAATCAAATAGTCTAATTCATCTCCAATTTCTAATTCTATAATCTCAAAATTAAGGTTAAGTTTTTTTGCTGATTTTAAAGCTTTTAGCTTCTCAGCATCTCTTCTAGAATCATCAAAAAAAACAGCTTTAAAATTTATATCAAGCTCTATTAAGCACTTAGCAATCGAAATACTATCAAAACCTCCACTAAACATTAAAATTACATTATTATTAACTCTTTCTTTAAGAGATTCTTTTAAGAAAAGAATCAAATCTGATTTAAAATCAATATTATTGTCATCAATAGAAAAAAACAAATCAGTTTCTGTAATTTCATCTTCTTTTATTACAGTTTTTACTAAACCAGGAAGTCGATAAACACTTTTATAAATTGTATCTGATCCAAAAAAGTAACCATTCTCATTAAAATAAGATTGGCCATTTTCATTTATTTCCTTGCAATTTGTATTATCTAAGTTATCATAAAGAAATAAAACATTATTTACAACTTCATAATAAACTCTATGACTACCGCAAACATCAGATATGATTTCAATATTTTTTTTTTCTTTTTTAATTGCAATCCAAATACCTTCTATATCATGAAAATTTAATTCTGTTTTGTTTTTAAATATTGGTCTACCAAAAAAATCATATCCAAACTTTGTTTGTGGTTTTTGAGATTGTAGCCACTTATGATTATCAAAATTAATTTTCATTAGACTTGTTTGAAAGATTATTTTGTAGATGATCTAAGACTTTCAAATAAGATTTGAAAGTTTTTTGAAAGTCTTTAATATACTTTCTATTATGAAGACCATCTCCATTAACGCCTTTAAAGCTGGTTGCAACTATTTTATTTAAAAATTCAACTTTTTCAGCTTTGTTAATGATTGGATAATTATTTGTCTTTATTAGATTAATCACTTGTCGTAATTCTTTTAAAGAATTAAAACAGTTTTTTTCTTTCATTTGAATTCCTTCTCCAAGACCAATTACTGGTTTATTATCCAAAACACACTCGATAGAAACCGTTCCAGTAACAGTTATAATTAAATTAGCTAATGGCCATAACTTAGTCATGGTTGTCTCTTCACTAATAGCTATAACTTTTTCTCTGTTTTTTTTAATAAAATCAATTAGCTTAGTGGAAACCTCATATTTTGATTTCGGATTTAGTTTTACAATCAAAAGTTCACCTTCCTTCAATTTATTTTTAATAGATTTTAAGACTTCAAGTTGATTTGAATTTTTATGACCCCAAACATCAATATTGGCCTCGGGTTGCATTTGTAGAGGATATAAAATTAAAAAAGAGGATTTGTTTAGCTCATTAACTTTAATAGACATTTTTTTCCATTCATTCAGATTTTTCTTTAAGTTATATTTTAATTTCAAAAACCTCATGGGTGATGGGGTATTAAATTTTTCCCCTTTGTAATAATCTAAAACCAAATTTAATCTATCAATTATTATCTCTTTTATAGATAGCTCATATTTGATTTTTTTCATATAATCTGGAATAGATTTTTTTTGTATGATACCGTCTATTATATTTATTGCAGCTTCAGATTTTAAAAATTCTCCAGAATTAAAATAAGGCTCTAATGAATCATATTGATAAAATGAAAATCTTTCGGTAGGATACCTGCAGGTACTAGGATTAAGATATAAAATATTTCTTTTTTTACAAGCAGATATTGTTATTAATTCATGAAAGTTTGTGGATTCCCCAAAAACAACATCAGGATTATAATTTTCTATAAAATCATCAATAATTTCATGATAATAGTAAATAAAACAATCATTTTTTATTCCAAAAAAATTCAAGCCTCTATTTGATTTAATTACTTTATCTAAATCAAACCTAACTTTATTTTTAAACTCAAATTTCTTAGGGTATGGAATTATATAACAATTTCCAATATATGGTTTAAACCGTTTATTTTGAATTAAAAAACAAACTTCGTGTCCATGATTTTCTAATTCTTTTGCTATTAATTCCCACCAAGAAGTTTTATACCTGTTTTCAATAAATAATATTTTCATTTAAATATAATCTAAGTTCATAGGAGTTCCTCTTTTAATGTCTTTTTTGAATTTTTTTCCAATTAATTCTGAAAAATACATAGGGTGCATACCAAAACCAGGTCTAATAGATCTTACATTCTCTTTTGTTAGCACATCTCCTTTTTTCACATCCTCAACTACAAACAATGATCTAGAAAACTGACGACTTTTTTTCTTTTTTTCTGTCATTTCATAGTCTGCTTTTCCCATTAGTTTTTCGGTTAGCCTAACAGCACCAACCATTTGTTTAAATTCTTTTTCATCTAAAGAAAAATGAGCATCGGGTCCTCCTATTGATTTATCAAGAATAAAATGTTTTTCAATTACTGAAGCACCCATCGCTACTGCTATAGCCGGAGCTTGTGTCCCTAAAGTATGATCTGATAATCCTGATTTTACTCCAAAGCGATTTACTATATCTGGAATAGTTAATAAATTGGCATCCTTAGGGTCAGCAGGATATGCTGAAGTACATTTTAATATAGTTATATCAGTATTTCCCACTTTTTTACACGCCTCAATGGCTAATTCTATATCATTTATCTCTGCAATACCCGTAGAAATAATCATAGGTTTTCCCTTGCTTGCAGCATACTCTATCAAAGGTATATCTTGAATTTCGAAAGAAGCTATTTTGTATATAGGAGAATCTAGTTTTTCTAAAAAATCAACTGCAGTAGAATCAAAAGGAGATGAAAAACAAATTAAACCTTCTTCATTGGCAACTTTAAATATCTCCTCATGCCATTCCCAAGGTGTAAATGCTCTTTTGTATAGATCGTAAAGATACTCTCCATCCCATGCTGTACCGTGATTTATTTGAAAATACTCATTTTTACAGTCTATTGTAAGAGTATCAGCCGTATAAGTTTGTAATTTAATGGCATCTGCACCAGACCGTTTAGCAGCCCTTATTGTTTCTAAAGCAACATTTATATCTCCATTATGATTTGCTGACAATTCTGCTATTATAAATGTTTTATTTTTCATCTTTATTCTAATATTTCTCCAACTTTAATTTTTACTGGATTTCTTAATTTAGTTAATTCTAGGGCTTTATTCGAAGTTTTAACAACAATATTTTTATTTGTACTTAAGACTGTACCATTTACTATTTGATCTTTAAAACCAAAATCTGACACTTTTACTTCATCAATTATAATTTTTTCACCTTTAAAAAAAGTGAATGCCCCTGGATATGGATAAGATTGGGCGCGTACCCAATTTCTTATTCTTTCTGATTGCCAATCCCAATTTATTTGGCCATCAGCTGGAGTCCTTTTCCCGAAATAAGTTGCTAGTTGTTCATCTTGTTTTATCAATTCTAGTTTTCCTGAATTTAATTTCTTAAAAACACCAAGTATTAAATTATAATATTCTAGTTTGAACTTATTTAATATTTCAGCTCCTGTTTCAATCTTATTTATTGGAATTTTAATTTGAGAAATAATATCTCCCGTATCACAACCTTCATCAATAACATGAGCAGTAATTCCCGTCACTTTCTCATTATTAATTATTGACCATACGTGAGGTGTTCTTCCTCTATATTTTGGCAATAATGAACCATGTATGTTAAATGAAAGTTGTTTAGAGTGTTGAATTATGTCTTTCTCGATTAAGAATAAATAATTAATTGAAACTATGATATCAACTTCAATTTTTTTCATAAAATCATACCCAATACCATTTCTTGGGTTTCCTTTGAAATAAGGAATTTTATTTTTTTTACAAAGTGACAAAATACCCTGAGAATTACTATCTGTTAATACAAATACTACATTAAAATTGAGAATAATTTTCTCGAGAGTATCTTTTCCTAAATTTCCACTTGAAAGAATTCCTAGTTTCATGACTTTAATTTGGAATAAATAACAACGTCAATAAATTTATTATCAAAAGAGCAATGTTCCTTTAAAATTGCATCTCTAAAATAATTTGAATCAAGTAAAACTTTATAAAGATGAGATCTTAAATCAAACGCGTACACATAAAGTTTATGAAAACCAAGTTCCTCAAAAGCTAAAGATTCTATCATTTTTAAATATGTTGACCAATGAAAATGAAAATGGTTTTCCTCTAGATCAGTATTCATTATAAAAGAAATCTCAGCATTTTTATCTATCCAATTAATATGAACCAGGCCTCCATAACCAATACACCTACCATTTTTAAGATATGAAAATAAAATTTGATTCGGTTTTTCTTGATCAAATAGTTTAGCAACAATTCCATTAAAATAATTATCTTGAGATTTTTCTGTAAGTGGTTTATCTTGCCTTAAATGATACATTTGTTCATTTCTCCACTTCATTATATCTAACCTATCTTCATAGCGTATTGGAACTATTTTATGATCTAGAGCTTTAAACTCATTTTGGATTAAACAATTATAGTTAGTTGGAAATTTCATTATTTTAATTGATATTTTAATTCAGCCATCTTCCAATCTATCTCTGTATCAATATCTTGAGCTTCTAATTCTGAAATTTTAATACCACCAGTATTTTGGGTTAATATTTTTTTAGAAACCAATAACTGTTTAATGTTACACCAATAAAATTGGCCCGCATCATGAAATGAATCTTCTAAATCTTGAGATCGAACATTCAAATTCTCTTCAAGCATCATCGATACTCTCTTTAGATCTATCCGAAGTGCTCTCTGTATTGGAAAACCATAAGCAATAATTGGGAATACTGAGTCAAACTTTCCACTAATTAATAGATCATAAGACTTTAATAAAAGCTCATTAGTAATTAGAGGTGCGCAAGAATAAAGACAACAGAGATTTTCAAATTCCTTACCCTGAGATTTATAAACTTGAATAACCTCTTCAATTACATCAAAAGTAGTAGCAAAATCATTTGAATTCTCAGTAGATCTCATAAATGGAACTTTTGCCCCAAATTTTTTTGCTATTTCAGCAATCTCTTCATCATCAGTTGAAACCATAACTTCATCGAATAACTCAGAACCGAGTGCTAATTGGATAGAATATGAAATAATTGGTTTGCCTAGAAAATCCTTAATATTTTTTCTAGGAATTCTTTTACTTCCTCCCCTGGCCGGTATGATACAAAGATTACCCATTGATAAATTGATTTACATGGTCAATTACTAAATCTTGCTCCTTATTTGATAGCGTTGGATACATTGGTAAACTGATACATCTTGAATAATATTTTTCTGCATGTTTAAGATCAGCATCTAAATACCCTATTTTCTTGTAATAAGGCATTGTATGAACAGGCACATAATGAATTTGTGCCAATACCCCTTTAGAATGCAAAAAATCATACAGTTCTTTTCTATCTTCAACCTCTATAATAAAAAGGTGATGAGCATTATATCTATCTTTGGGTAAATACTGAAACTTAATTTTTCCTTCAAAAGCTTTTTTATAAGCTACTGAAATTTCATTTCTTCGCGCCACTCCTTCATTATTTTTTGCTAATTGAGTAATTCCCAATGCAGATTGAAAATCTGTTAGCCTATAATTAAAGCCAAGCTCTTTCATTTCATAGTACCAGTTCCCATGGTTTTCACTCATATTCTCTTTGGTAATCCCATGAGTTCTAATCAGCAACAACTTTTCGTATAATTCTTTAGAGTTTGTAGTAAGCATTCCTCCCTCCCCACAAGCAATATGCTTTACAGGGTGAAAAGAGAAAACTCCAATGTCCGCATAATTTCCATTTCCGCAAAAGTTTTTTTCTGATTTGCTATCTATAAAGTAACCACCAGGCGCATGACAAGCATCTTCTATTATCCAGAGATTATGTATGTCTGCCAAGGCTCTAAATTCTTCCATATTTACAGGTAGACCAGCAAAATCAACAGGTATAATTCCTTTAAAAAAACCTTTTGGCTTTGATTCGATCAATTCTTTTACAGAATTAATATCTAGTAGATAAGTATCTGGGGCAATATCAGCAAACCAAACCTCTGCACCAGCGTAACGGATACAGTTTGCTGAAGCTGCAAAAGTAATAGGAGTGGTAATAACTCTATCCCCTTTGTAAAGATTTAAAGCTAATACAGAAAGATGCAAACCAGAAGTAGCATTGTTAACTGCAACTGCATACTTTGCTCCTACATATTCTGCGAATTTTACCTCAAATTCTTTAACCTTAGGGCCTTGCGTAAGGTAGTCAGATTGAAGAGTTGTAACTACTGCATCAATATCCTTTTGATCTATATTTTGTCTCCCGTAAGGTATCTTATTCATTATTCTTTAAAATTAGGATCTACATGTATTTTAACTAATTCTCTTAAAGATTCTATTGTTTCCCAATCTGAATTATTGCCAGAGTTATAGGAAAAACCATTGGCCACATCAAATCCATTGAAAGCTTTCTTATAATCTTGCTTAGAGTATTGCGAATAAGGAGATTTCTGCGGTAGAATTGCATAGTATTTCCCTAAATCAACTGTATTGTATGAATCAGAGGCAGTAATCATCTCCTCATGTAATTTTTCTCCAGGACGGATTCCTACTACTTTCTGAGTCATATTTGGAGCAATAGCTTTAGCTACATCAGAAATTTTGTAAGACGGAATTTTTGGAACAAAAACTTCTCCTCCCCAAGCTTTTTCAATAGCGTAAAACACCATTTCACAACCATCTTTTAAAGAGATATTAAAACGTGTCATTTGATCATCTGTAATTGGAAGGAATTTTTCACCTTTATTTTTTTTATTTAAGAAAAAAGGCATGACAGATCCATTAGACCCCATCACATTACCGTAACGAACGACAGAGAAACGAATATCTCTATTTCCCTTCATATTATTTGCGGCTACAAATAATTTGTCAGAAGCTAATTTTGTAGCACCATAAAGATTTATTGGGGCCGCAGCTTTATCTGTTGAAAGAGCGACTACATGTTGAACCTCTGAATCAAGAGCTGCATCAATAACATTTTCGGCGCCATTAATATTAGTTTTAACACATTCCATTGGGTTATATTCAGCTAAATGGACATGTTTCATAGCAGCAGCGTGAATTACAACATCGATGCCTTCAAAAGCTCTTTTTAATCTTGATCTATCTCTAACATCTCCAATAAAATACCTCATAGCAGGATATTGTTCTGAAGGAAATTCTTGTGCCATTTGGAAATGCTTTTGTTCATCCCTAGATAAAATCACAAGTTTTTTTACTTCTGGATTTCTTTCAAGAATTAGTTTTGTAAACATTTTACCAAAAGAACCTGTTCCACCAGTAATTAAAATTGATTTTCCGTTTAGATTTAACATTTTTGTTTTTTTATTAATATTTATTTTTCTCGACTACCACCGGTAGTCTGTTGTGTTTGTGTTTTTCTTTTTATTC
>NZ_JBELDZ010000066.1:0-12571 GCF_042094015.1 Aurantibacter sp.
TCTCCAACTATATCGTTAGTAACCACAAAGTAATTATTCTCATTATATTGGTAAATTGACAACGTCCAAAATCCATCTACAACTTGAATACCAATAGTGTTTGGCTTTATGTATTTTATATTATGAAAAAACTGAGTAGAGTCTATTATAGAATTATGTTGTTCTATAAAACCAACTGTTTTTACTCTATCTTGTTTTGACCATTCCCAACTATCCATAGTATATTCTGGAACTAATTTCAGTATATTAAGAAGCTCTTTATGCTGCTTATAATTAATTAAAAGTGTATCTCTAAATGCTGCTTTATTATTAAGAAGTTCTTCTTTTTGATTAATTCTTACTTGTTCTAATGTTTTTATTAATGATAAATTATGTGCTTCAATAATGTTAAATTCTATGTTTTTAGTTTTTGGAATAGACACATACCAATCTTGCTTTAAAAAATAGGTTTCCATTTCTCCACCTTTTTTAAATAAGTAACCTTGCCTTGCAAACAACTCGTTTCGCATGAGTTTTAGCTCGTGTTTAGAAAAACGGTTTAAATCTTTGCTGTTTAGCTTTACAAATCCTGTTTCTGGAAATTGTCCTTTTGGTTTTTCTAACAATCCATCTGGATTAAACTGTATATAATGTATTATTTTATCTGCTTCATTATTATAAGAATGTGAAACCAAACCTTTTTCGTTATTTGAAGATGCTAATTGATATTGTATTTTATCAACAATAACTTTTCCGTTTGAGAAACTAATATCAAGTCTATCCGATTTTAATGCCCAAGTTTCACTTTCCCAATCTGCATATTCTGTTCTTGCGTATAACTTATTATTACTAAATAATATATTCAATTGAGATTCTGCTTCGGAATCGCCAAAATGATAGCTACCTTGAAAATCTTGTTTACTTGTAGAAACTCTATTTTTAATTAGAAAAACTTCCATTTCATAATTTTGCACACTTTGATAAGCTACAGTAATGGTGTCTTTTGTTTGACAAAATCCCCAATTAACATTTAGCAAGAAAAGCAATAGTAGAACTCTTATCATTTTTTTCATTTTAATAAACCTTCCAGGTATTAGATAAAATTAATCTGCCCAATAAGGTTTTACTAGAGCCTTATAATGTTTTTCTAAATCTTTTAATTTCAAATTATTAGAAATCCAATATAATAGTAAATGTAATTCATGTATATAAAGCTCTTGATCGTTTACTCTTTCATTTTTAAGCTGATTTACAAATGCTGCTATTTTTCCGTCTTTATCTTCATTTTCTTCCATATGAACTAAATCGAAATAACATTGCGCTTTAATTAAATTTTGAATAAAAACAGATTTGTTATTTAATGCATTAAAATACGTGTTTAACTCATCTTCTGTTCCGCCCCATTTTGGAGATATAGCAGAAAAATAGTTGAAATTTAATTCTGCATCGTTACTACTTAAACGTTCTGCATCTTTAAACGTATTGTGAATAGTTTCTCTCTCTACATCTATAGATTTATAGACTTTTAATAAAGCTGATGCTATATTTAACTGAAGATCGTTAGTGGTTTTACTTATATCTATCAATAAATACTCTGCTTGCTTTAAATGGTCTTTAAAATTTGCTAAATCCGATTCCGAAACAGAATCTATATAACCTCTACCTCTAATTTCCCAACCTGCATGAATTAACTGATATGCTTTAATAATTCTTGGAAGTGAGTGCGAACCATCTTTTTCAATCCATTGGTTAGATATCTTAACATCTGTGTGTTCTCCTAAACTTTTAAACCCAAACGACCTATAACTTGCAGACATAGATTTTAATGTACTTTCTACTTTACTATAATTTTTATTATTAAAGTCTTCAATTAGTTTTTGAATTTTAGGATTGTTTAAATGACTAAACGTTTTAAACTTATAATTACTTCCTACAAGATTAATTAACTTATCCATGGGACTAAACCCTAAATATTTATCTAAAAGATATAATACTCCAAATCCTGCTAAAATTAGTTTCGCTATTGGATATTGGTTAAAAAATTCCATCATAATTTATTGGTTTTAATTTTTAGTCTTTGTTTTGCTTAATACTTCTTTAAAAGTAAAATAACTTATAATTTTATTATTATCATTTTTTCTTTTTCCAGACAAAACGTCATTTACAACTTCTAGTTTTAAGTTTTCTAAAAAGGTGCCTTCTGTATTTTCTAGCACAATGTTTTGTTGATATAATCTCCACTTAAAAACACCTATTGGAATTACTGATACACTATCACAAGTAGAAATATATTTTTCTTGAGCTAAAACGGTTTCTTTATTAAATTTTAAAACTAAAAAAATAGTGCTTCCTGCGCAAAAATCGTCTCCTTCAACTTCTTCGCATAAAGTTCCAATTTTGGAGACAAATGTTTTGTTTACCGGAAATAAATCGTCTTGAAACCCTAAAAATAGAGTAAAACTGAAAACTACTTTTATTAATATTAATTTCATTTACACTATTATTTAATAATTAACAATAATCACTTAATTATTTTAAGAGGTACAATTTTGAAACGTTTAATAAATTGACATATCTAAATCCTTAAAAGATTTTATATCTGACAAGTTAATTAAATCACTGCTGCTAATTTTTGATTTTGTTTCTTTAAAAACTTGCTCATTACTTTCATAATCTGGATCTATATTTTCGCTAAACAGTTTTTCTTTAATAACAAAATTAATATGAGTCTCCGTTAAAGTTGTTGAACTATAACTACTAACACTTTTATATTCTATTAATTTAAATTTAGAGTCTATGTATTTAAATTTATAATTCCACCAACCATATCTACCATGCTCAAAACCAATAATTAGTTCTCCTTCTTCTATCACAATATTTAGTTGTGGTATATAATAATTCCCGCCATCTTCATTTTCAGAATAAAAACAATCATAATTCTCAGACACCAAATGATATTTATCTTTAGAGTTTAACAAAACTAAAACACCTCTATTATTTCTATCTACTATATTATTAAACCTATTTACTACAAGACTATCTTTATTGGTCCCTTTAATAATAAGAACACAATCCTCTTGGCCATCATTATTTAAATCTCCGAAATTTGTTTTATAAACAATAAAACCTTCAGGTGTAAAATCCGAAGGTTTTGTTTTGTATGTAACACAACTACTTAATCCTAAAAACATAATTAAAATTAGTATTAAGTTTTTAGTCATATTAAATATCTGTAATAACTTTAAAGTGCTGCTTTTTCAACAACTTGAGTTAATTCATTAAATGCATTTTTTTGTGGAGTCGATAAAACAGCCTGAGTAATAGTTTCTGCAACAATATCTACAATACTCCTTCTAGCCTTAACACTTTTACCAAAGTAAGTATTCATAATTTTATTAGGAATTACATAATTTACTTTAATCTCATTTTCTTTAGTAAAAAACACTTTTGCTGCATGCATTCCACTTTTCTTTAAGACCAAGCACTCCTCCATTTGACCTCTTGCATCTACTCTATGATCCCAAATATCGTATTCTTTAGAACATTGAAAATCCGATGCTGAATTCAAAAAACTATTTAATGAGTCTAATGAGTTGTATTCACTTTTAACTTGAAGTATTTTTTCCATATTATTTATTTGTTTTATGGTTTCAAGTTAGTAAATTTTGTTAAACTTTATCAAAATTTATATTTTTATTTTACTAAAAATATTAGCACAAATAAATTAACAAAAAAATAATATAAACACAGGTATTTAATCATAATAGGGTCAAAATAAAAAAGCTTCAACATAATGTTGAAGCTTTTTGTCGGGGTGGCAGGATTCGAACCTGCGGCCTCCACGTCCCAAACGTGGCGCGATAACCGGGCTACGCTACACCCCGAAAAGTTACCTCACTAAAATACATTTTTTTAGAGCTGCAAATATAAACTTTTATTTTAACTACAAAACATTAATATTATGTTTATTAATATTAAATTTGTTTGCAAATAATTTCTATACACAATATGCTAATAATTGGGATTTCTGGGGGAACAGGTTGCGGTAAAACTACCGTTGTTAATCAAATAATTAATGAATTACCTTTTAATGAAGTGACAGTTCTGTCTCAAGACCATTACTACAAAGACACATCCGATCTTACTTTTGAGGAACGAACCAAAATAAATTTCGACCATCCTAATTCAATAGATTTCCCACTATTATTAAGTCAGCTAAAAGACTTAAAAGAAGGAAAGACAGTACAACAACCTATCTATTCGTTTATTGAACACAATAGAGTAGCTGAAACTGTAACTACTACTCCTAGAAAAGTGGTTATTGTAGAAGGAATTTTAGTTTTTACTTACCCAGAATTAAGGGACTTATTCGATATAAAAATATTTGTTCACGCAGATAGTGATGAGCGCTTAATAAGGCGCTTAAAAAGAGATATTTCTGAACGAGGAAGAGATTTAGATGAAGTTCTAAATCGTTATTTAGATACATTAAAACCAATGCATCAACAATTTATTGAAACAACAAAAGAGTTTGCAGACATTATTGTACCAAACAACAAGTATAATACGGTTGCTGTTGATATTGTAAAAACAATTATTAATGAGAAACTGAAAACGAATGCTTAAATACTTCAAAAACATATATATTATTATCTTTGCTGTATTTCTAATTTGGATGCTTTTCATAGACACTAATTCATTTTTAATGCATCAAGATTTAAACAATGACATAAGTGATTTAGAAGAAGAAAAAGATTATTATAATAAAGAAATTATTGCTGATAAAAAAGCTCTAAAAAAGCTTAAAACAAAAGATGGATTAGAAAAATTTGCTCGCGAATCCTACTATATGAAACGAGAAAAAGAAGACATTTATATTATTGAATATCAGGATAGTTTAAAACTTAAAAAAGATGAGTAACTATTTATTTTCTGAATTTGAGGCAGTTAATGCAAAAGCTTGGAAACAAAAAATACAAGTTGATTTAAAAGGATTAGATTATAATGAAACTTTAATCTGGAACTCTCCCGAAGGCATAGATGTTAAACCTTTTTACAATAAAGAAGATTTAGAACACTTTCCTGTTATAAATTCTAACAATAGTAAATGGTTGATTGGTGAAGTTATTTTTGTTAATGATCTTGAAAAATCAAATAAAGCCGCAATAAAAGCAATTGAGGACGGAACTAATTCGCTTAAATTTATTATTCCAAATTCAAAAACAGTTCTAAAACAACTAACTAAAAATATAGATTTAGAAAAAATTGAAATTCAAATAGAGCCTTTATTTTTTGATGTTACATTTTTCGAACAAAATAAAACAATTTTAAATCATAAAAATGTGACAATACATCACGATTGTATTGGTCAATTAACAAAAGATGGCAATTGGTTTACATCCAAAACAGAAGATTTTTTAACTTTAGAGAAAATAATTATTCTATCTAAATCAATTACTATAAAGGCAGAGATTTACCAAAATTCAGGAGCAACAATTACCCAGGAATTAGCATATACAATTTCACACCTTAATGAATATTTTAATTTCATAGAAAATAATTCAACACTTAAAACACTTTTTAAAACTGAAACACTAAGTGTCTTTATAAACATAAGCATTGGAAGTAATTACTTTTTTGAAATCGCAAAAGTTAGAAGCTTAAAACAATTAGTCAATAGTCTATCTGACTCTTACGGATTTAAAACAAAACTTTACATAAATGCAACACCATCATACAGAAACAAAACACTCTATGATTATAACGTAAATATGTTACGTACTACTACGGAATGCATGAGTGCAATTCTTGGTGGAGCAAATACTATTTTTAATCAGCCGTACGACGCTATTTATCATAAAAGCAATGCCTTTGGAAATAGAATTAGTAGAAACCAACTTCTAGTTTTACAAAACGAAAGTTATTTTAACGAAGTTAATAATCCTTCTGACGGAAGTTATTATATAGAAAATTTAACACATCAGCTTTCAGAAAAATCCCTATCTCTTTTTAAAGAAATAGAAGCTTCTAATGGATATATAGATGCACTATTTAGAGGTACAATTCAACAAAAAATAAAAGGAAGCGCTGTTAAAGAACAAGAGTTGTTTGATACTAAAAAAACAACCTTAGTTGGAACAAATAAGTTTGAAAACAAGAACGATAAAATGGCCGATAATTTAGAACTTTTTCCGTTTTTAAAACAAAACCCACGTAAAACTTTAATTGTTCCAATAATACAAAAAAGATTAAGCGAAGGTTACGAACAAAACAGACTTAAAGAAGAATAAATTTATAATAAACCAAAAACAATTTAAAATGAAATCAAAATTATTAACATTTACATTAATTGCAACAGTAATTACATTCTTTAATTGTAAACAAACAGAACAAATAAATGTTGATTATAAGTATTCAGATCAACCAGAAATTTTCAACTGCAAAATACAAAACGACCAATTAATAAAAGAGGCTATTTATTCTTTTGAAAATGATTTAAATGAAGCTTATGACAAAGATAATAAAGGCAGAGGAAGAGCATACTCGTCTTTTATAGGGTTAACAATAGGTAATAGATTCAATATCGAAGAAGTAGCGTCTAAGCATAGTTTACAAATTGCTAAAGCATTACAACAATCTTCACATTATAAAAACAATGTATTTTCTTATAATAGCGAATTAGCAAATTGCTTATTTAGCAGTATTAAAAGCGCTAATACAAAAACATCTTTTGAGGCTTTAAGAAGTGCTAACAGTCTAAGACCTAGTGTTGTATTACCAACTTTAAGAAATAATGTAAATAGTTTTGCTTCAGACAAATCTTTAGTAGGAATTTTAGCATTCGACTATTATTACAATAGCCTAATGCTATTAAACGAAGGTCAATTAAAAACGCCAATTGCCCCAGCAATAGAGAATCAAAAAGTTGATTTTAATAAAACACCACAACCTACTAAAAGACCAATATCTACTGATAAACAAAAATTAGAAGCTACAGGACACGAAGGTCATAACCATTAATGATGATAAAATATATCAATATATTTTTTATTACACTTAGTCTAAGTGCGTGTAGTTCAAAAGTTGAAAAACAAACAGACAAAGTTATTGGAACTTATTCTAAGTTAGAAAAAGACAATATTGATATGTTTTTTCCATCAGAATTCAAACAAATTTCACATCAAGAATATGTTAATTCTATAAAAAATAATCCTGGAATTTTAAATAAAGAAGAACGCATTAAAATTGCTAATATTCAAAAAATAAGCACCGGAAATATTTATCACTTTATAAACAAAGAGGAACTTATTGAAGTAGATATTAAAATGTCTCCATATTTTGATTTTAATAAAACTGACTCAACACACTTATTAGCAATGCTTAGTGCTAATTGTCAAAATAGTACTAATCCTTTTGGAAAAAACTGTAAAAAAATAAGCGCAGGATTCTCGTTAAATGCACAAACAAAAGTATTCAAGGCATTGTTTAAAGTAACATATGGCTCAACAGTAACATACAATAATATGTATTTAATTTCATCAAACAACAAAACTTTTTCAGTAATCATAAAATCTCCAAAGAACACCAACTATAATAGTTACATTCAGAAAATAAGAATTAAGTAATGAATAGAAAAAACGTTCAAAATATCACCTTAAAATCTTCTGTTCAAAAAACAGTAGAACCTTATAAATTCGAAACTGCTGAAGGTATTAGTATTAAGTCTCAATACACAAAAGACGATATTAAAAACCTTCAGCATTTAGATTTTTCGGCTGGAATTGCTCCAAATCTTCGTGGACCATACAGTACAATGTATGTTAGAAGACCATGGACAATACGTCAATACGCTGGTTTTAGTACTGCCGAAGAAAGTAATGCATTTTATAGACGAAATCTTGAAGCTGGACAGAAAGGTTTGTCTGTGGCCTTCGATTTAGCAACACATAGAGGTTACGATAGTGATCACGAACGTGTAGTTGGAGATGTTGGAAAAGCTGGAGTTGCTATAGATAGTGTAGAAGATATGAAGGTGCTTTTCGACCAAATTCCTTTAGATAAAATGTCGGTTTCAATGACTATGAATGGTGCAGTTTTACCAATTATGGCATTTTATATTGTTGCTGCAGAAGAGCAAGGCGTAAAAGCTGAAGCTTTAGCAGGAACTATTCAAAACGATATTTTAAAAGAGTTTATGGTGCGTAACACGTACATTTATCCGCCTACGCCAAGTATGCAAATTATCTCAGATATTTTTGAATACACTAGTGAAAAAATGCCGAAATTCAACTCTATTTCAATTTCTGGCTACCATATGCAAGAAGCTGGAGCAACCTGTGATATTGAGTTGGCTTACACCTTAGCAGATGGATTAGAATATATACGCAAAGGCTTAGCTGCCGGAATGGATATAGATACTTTTGCACCAAGATTATCTTTTTTCTGGGCAATTGGTATGAATCATTTTATGGAAATTGCTAAAATGAGAGCCGCTAGAATGCTTTGGGCTAAATTGGTAAAACAGTTCAATCCTAAAAACCAGAAATCTTTAGCATTACGCACACATTGCCAAACATCTGGATGGAGTTTAACAGAACAAGACCCATTTAATAATGTAGCTAGAACAACTATAGAAGCTGCTGCTGCTGCTTTTGGAGGAACGCAAAGCTTACACACAAACGCATTAGATGAAGCTATTGCCTTACCAACAGATTTTTCTGCTCGTATTGCAAGAAACACACAAATATATTTACAAGAAGAAACACATATTACAAAAACTGTAGATCCTTGGGCTGGTAGTTATTATGTAGAATCTTTAACTAATGACATTGCAGATAAAGCTTGGGAATTAATTCAGGAAGTTGAAGACCTTGGAGGAATGACAAAAGCAATTGAAGCTGGAATACCAAAACTTAGAATTGAAGAAGCTGCTGCAAAAAAACAAGCACGAATAGATTCAAATCAAGATGTAATTGTTGGTGTTAATAAATACGTTTTAGATCAAGAAGATGCTATCTCTACATTAGAAGTAGATAATCAAACCGTACGCTTACAGCAAATAGAAGGTTTAAACAAAATTAAAGCTACAAGAAGTTCGGAAAAAGTTGAAACCACTTTAAAAGCATTAACAAAAGCTGCAAAAGACAAATCTGGCAATTTACTTGCTTTAGCTGTTGAAGCTGCTCGAGAACGTGCTACTTTAGGAGAAATTAGTGATGCTTTAGAAACTATCTATGGAAGATACAAAGCACAAATAAAAACATTTTCTGGTGTGTATAGTAAAGAAATTAAAAACGATGAAAGCTTTAAAAAAGCACAAGAATTAACCGATAAGTTTGCAGAGCAAGACGGAAGAAGACCAAGGATAATGATTGCTAAAATGGGGCAAGATGGACATGATCGTGGTGCAAAAGTTGTCGCAACAGGTTATGCCGATGTTGGTTTTGATGTAGACATTGGTCCGTTATTTCAAACCCCAAAAGAAGCAGCAAAACAAGCGGTAGAAAACGATGTACATATATTAG
Source organism: Aurantibacter sp. (assembly GCF_042094015.1). Classification (NCBI taxonomy): domain Bacteria; kingdom Pseudomonadati; phylum Bacteroidota; class Flavobacteriia; order Flavobacteriales; family Flavobacteriaceae; genus Aurantibacter; species Aurantibacter sp. Next base: position 9,504 of record NZ_JBELDZ010000066.1, read on the forward strand.
GTGTATCATCTTTAGCTGCAGGACACAAAACACTTGTTCCACAAGTTATAGAAGAGCTTAAAAATTATGGACGAGAAGATATTATGGTTATTGTTGGTGGTGTTATTCCAAAACAAGATTACCAATACCTATTCGATGCTGGTGCTGTAGCTGTTTTTGGACCTGGAACAAAAATAGCAGAAGCTGCTATTACACTTTTAGACATTTTAATAGACGAATAACAAAATATTTCTCTATTTAAAAAAACCACAAAATCACTAAACATTTAGTGATTTTGTTTTTTAAAACAATGTTAACAACTTCAATTTTCATTCCCCATAAATAATTGTATTTTTACGTTTACAAAAACGTAAGATTTAATGGGTAAAATCATTGCAATTGCAAATCAAAAAGGTGGCGTTGGTAAAACCACAACATCTGTAAACCTAGCAGCATCTTTAGGTGTTCTAGAGCAAAAAGTACTTTTAATAGATGCAGATCCTCAAGCAAATGCCACTTCTGGTCTTGGTTTAGATGTTGAATCTGTAGAAATTGGAACTTATCAACTTCTAGAACATACTAATACAGCTAAAGAAGCAATTGTTAGTACTGAAACACCAAATTTAGATATCATTCCTGCTCATATAGATTTAGTCGCTATAGAGATTGAATTAGTAGACAAAGATGAACGCGAATACATGCTAAAAAAAGCATTGACGGAAATAAAAAAAGACTACGATTATATTATTATAGATTGTGCACCTTCATTAGGACTACTAACATTAAATGCACTTACAGCTGCAGATTCTGTCTTAATTCCAATTCAATGTGAATATTTTGCTCTAGAAGGTTTAGGAAAACTATTAAACACGATTAAAAGTGTTCAAAAAATACATAATGCCAATTTAGATTACGAAGGTCTTTTATTAACTATGTACGATTCTCGTTTACGTTTATCTAACCAAGTAGTAGAAGAAGTTCAAAAACACTTTAGCGATATGGTTTTTAAAACCATTATCCAAAGAAATGTACGTTTAAGCGAAGCTCCAAGTTATGGTGAAAGTATCATAAACTATGATGCAAGTAGTAAAGGTGCAGAAAACTATTTAAGTTTAGCTAAAGAAATTATTACAAAAAACGCTTAAAAAATGGCAAAAGCAGTAAAAAAACAAGCTTTGGGTCGCGGTTTATCCGCACTTTTAAAAGATCCAAGTAACGATATAAAATCGGCACAAGATAAAAATGCAGATAAAGTTATAGGTAATATTGTTGAGTTAGATTTAGATTCGATAGAAATGAATCCTTTTCAACCAAGAACAAGTTTTAACGAAGAAAACTTACGTGAGCTAGCATCTTCTATTAAAGAGCTTGGTGTTATTCAACCTATTACAGTTAGAAAGTTAGGCATAAACAATTACCAACTAGTTTCTGGTGAAAGACGTTACAGAGCAAGTAAATCTATTGGCTTAAAAACTATCCCTGCTTATATTAGATTAGCAAACGACCAGGAAAGCCTAGAAATGGCCTTGGTGGAAAATATTCAACGTCAAGATTTAGATCCTATAGAAATTGCATTGTCTTATCAACGTTTAATTGATGAAATTCAATTAACACAAGAACAAATGAGCGAACGTGTTGGAAAAAAACGTTCTACTATTGCAAATTACCTGCGTTTATTACGTTTAGATCCAATTATCCAAACTGGAATGAGAGATGGATTTATCTCTATGGGTCATGGACGTGCTATTATTAATATTGAAAACCAAGCCGATCAATTAGATATTTACGAAAGTATTTTAACGAATAAACTATCTGTTAGAGACACAGAAAAATTAGTTAAAAATTATAACACAACACAATCAACAGAACTTCCTGCAAATAAAACTGAAGAAACACCACGTTTTATAAAGAAAGGAATTAAAGAATTTTCAGAATTTTTTGGACATAAAATTGAAGTTAAAGTCTCAAAAAATGGAATAGGAAAAATCAGTATTCCTTTTCATTCTGAAGAAGATTTTAACCGTATTAAAAAGTTAGTAGAAGGTGAAAAATAAATCACTTTACTTTGTGTTTTTTCTTTTTTGCTTCAGTATAAAATTGATAGCACAAACAGATGATGTTCAAACTTTAGACAACGAAGATCTTATTGTTGTAAAAGATTCTACTTCCATACAAAAAATGAAGCTAGACCATTTACGTCCATCTAGAGCTGCGTTTTATTCGGCAATTTTACCAGGATTAGGACAAGCTTACAATAAAAAATACTGGAAAATACCTGTTGTATATGCTGCAATTGGAACTGGAGTTTATTTTTACACCACAAACAATCGTGATTATAAAAAAGTAAGAAATGCATACAAACGTAGACTTGCGGGTTTTCAAGATGATGAATTTCAAGATCGCTTTACTGATGATGGATTATTACAAGCACAAAACACTTTACGTAGAAACAAAGAACTATCACTTTTAGTTACTATTGGACTTTACGCCTTAAATATTATAGACGCTAATGTAGATGCACATTTAATGCAATTTAATGTTAACGATGATTTATCTTTAAAACCACATTATAAAATTGAAGAATTTGATAATGTTGGTCGCTTAGGCTTAACACTAAACCTTAATTTAAATTAACCCAAATAACTTCACCTTTAAAAACTATGAAGATTGCACTGTTAGGTTATGGGAAAATGGGAAAAACCATAGAGAAAATTGCTTTACAACGTGGACATTCCATTGTAATAAAAACCTCATTAAGTTCTGGTTACAAAATAACTGATGCTGATATTGCAATAGATTTTAGTATTCCTGATGCAGCAGTTCATAACATTTCGCATTGCATTAATAATAATATTCCTGTAATATCTGGAACCACAGGCTGGCTAGATAACTATAATAATATTACAGACTTAGTAAAAGAAAAAAATGGTGCTTTTATATATGCTTCAAATTTTAGCTTAGGTGTAAATATCTTTTTTGAGTTAAATAAACAACTAGCAAAAATGATGTCTAATTTATCTAATTACAATGTAAGCTTAGAGGAGATTCATCATACAGAAAAATTAGATGCACCAAGTGGAACTGCTATA
>NZ_JBELDZ010000067.1:0-12474 GCF_042094015.1 Aurantibacter sp.
ACATAAAGGTCAGATTGATACGGCTAAACAAATCTCAAGTTTTTTAAATGGTAGTGAGATTATAAAGCAAGAAAAACAGCATGTACAAGATCCATATTCTTTTAGATGCATGCCACAAGTTCATGGCGCAAGTAAGGATACATTAGATTTTGTAAGTCAGACGTTTTTAACCGAAATTAATTCGGTAACTGATAATCCTAATGTTTTTGTAGATGAAGATGAAATTATTTCTGGTGGGAATTTTCATGGACAAACCTTAGCTTTAGCTTTTGACCACTTAAAAATAGCAATGGCAGAATTAGGAAATATCTCTGAACGACGCATTTTTAAATTAATTTCTGGACAAAGACAATTACCAAACTTCTTGGTAAATAATCCTGGGTTAAATTCTGGTTTTATGATTCCGCAATATACATCAGCAAGTATTGTTAGTGCTAATAAGCAATTAGCAACACCAGCAAGTATAGATAGTATTGTATCTAGTAACGGACAAGAAGATCACGTTTCTATGGGCGCAAATGCAGCAACACAGGCGTATGACTTAATTGAAAATGTAGAACGTGTATTAGCTATTGAGTTAATGAACGCATCTCAAGCTTTAGAATTTAGAAGACCTTTAAAATCGTCTAATATTATAGAAGATTTTATTGCAAATTATAGAAAAGTAGTACCTTTTATTACTGAAGATCAAGTTTTACATGACGATATTCAAGCGTCAATTAAGTTTATGCAGGAGTTTGAGGTTTAGGTTATGAAACATATATTTCTATTACTTATTATAACATCTAGTTTTTCTTGTGTAGACAGAGATAATAATAATTCTTTAGAACCATTGTTAGTTGAGAATATAGGTGATATATCTTCAATTATGTTAACTAATAAGTTAGATGCTATTGTTGAAGTAATAGGTAGTACTGGTTACCATAATTATAAAACTGGTGATACATTAAGTTATTATTTAAGAATAGATTCATTAACTATATTCAAAAAAATTAAAAGTTTAATGTGCTGTTCTTATGTTAAAAAATATGATGATAAAGGTTTAATTGTTAAAGAAGAAGTAACTTCAGATTATACTGAAGAAATTAAGTATAATAGAGTTAGAATAAATAACCTTATAAGAACAGATATTATAGATTTTAATAATGAAAAAGTATATAATTATAAGTTGAAGAATAATTTTTTTAAAAAGTAAAGCTATTAAAGTTAAAGATTACCCAGCGTATAAAGACTCTACATTATATTACTTTATGGCAGATAAATTAGAAAAAACAATTCAACATATTGAAGATATGCCAAGTGGAGAATTAGTAAATAATATTAAAGAAAAACAATATTTTTGGAAAGAGTCGATTTTGGCGAAAATAGTAACAATAACTTCTTTTGTAAATAATAAATCTGAACATAAAGAAATATTAACTTTTAATGAATCAGGATTTCCTGATAAAAAAATAATTATTAGTAATTCTGATACGCTTTTAATTTCAAAATTTTACATAAAATAAAAACCTCCAAAGCAATAAATGTATTGGAGGTTTTCAATTTTAAAATATATAAAAGATTACTCATCTTTTGTTTCTTCAGATTTCTTTCCTTTTACAATAGAAATTACAATTTCGTCTGTAGTTTCATTTAGATCTAATACAATGGTATCGCCTTCATGAATTTTAGAGGTAATAATTTCTTCTGCTAAAGCATCTTCAACATATTTTTGAATCGCTCTTTTAAGCGGTCTCGCACCATATTCTTTATCGAACCCTTTGGTAGCAATATAATCTTTAGCTTTTTCTTTAATTTCTATAGTATAACCTAAGTCGTTTATACGTGTATATAACTTAGCTAATTCAATATCAATAATCTTGTTAATATCTTCTTTCTCTAATGGATTAAAGACAACTACATCATCAATTCTATTTAAAAATTCTGGTGCAAAAGATTTCTTTAATGCATTTTGAATTACACTACGAGCATTAGCATCTTCTTGAGATTTTTGAGAAGAAGTTCCAAAACCAATTCCAGTACCAAAATCTTTAAGCTTTCTAGCACCAATATTAGAAGTCATTATAATAATAGTATTTCTAAAATCAATTTTACGACCTAAAGAATCGGTTAAAAAACCATCGTCTAATACTTGTAAAAGCATATTAAAAACATCAGGATGCGCTTTTTCAATCTCATCTAAAAGCACTACAGAATATGGTTTTCTACGTACTTTTTCTGTTAGTTGTCCGCCTTCTTCGTAACCAACGTATCCTGGAGGCGCACCAACTAATCTAGAAATAGCGAATTTTTCCATATACTCACTCATATCTATTCTTACCATAGATTCTTCGCTATCAAATAATTCTTTAGATAACACTTTGGCTAACTGTGTTTTACCAACTCCAGTTTGCCCTAAAAATATAAACGACCCAATTGGCTTGTTAGGGTCTTTAAGTCCAGCACGGTTTCTCTGAATAGCTTTTACAACTTTCTCTACAGCTTCTTTTTGCCCAATAACTTTATCGCCAATTAATTCTGGCAACTCTGCTAGTTTGTTACTTTCTGTTTGTGCAATACGGTTAACAGGAATACCTGTCATCATAGAAACTACATCAGCGACATTATCTTCATCAACAACAATACGGTTAAGTTTAGTTTCTTCTTCCCATTGTTCTTGTGCTATAGCTAATTCTTTTTCTAAACGTTTTTCATCATCACGCAAGCGTGCTGCTTCTTCATATTTCTGTTTTTTTACAACCGTAGTTTTAAGTGCTTTAACATCTTCTAACTGCTTCTCTAATTCAAGAATTTTTTTAGGGACATCTATGTTTGTAATATGCACACGAGAACCAGCTTCGTCTAAAGCATCAATTGCTTTGTCTGGAAGAAAACGTTCTGTCATATAACGATTCGTTAATTTTACACAAGCTTCTATAGCTTCAGGTGTGTACTGAACATTATGATGATCTTCGTATTTAATTTTAATGTTGTTAAGAATCTCTATGGTTTGCTCTACAGAAGTTGGCTCAACAACTACTTTTTGAAAACGACGTTCTAAAGCGCCATCTTTTTCTATGTATTGTCTGTATTCGTCTAGAGTAGTGGCTCCAACACATTGAATTTCTCCTCTTGCTAATGCAGGCTTAAACATATTTGAGGCATCTAAGCTTCCAGTAGCGCCACCAGCTCCAACTATAGTATGAATTTCGTCTATAAATAGAATAACATCATCATTCTTTTCAAGCTCGTTCATAATAGCTTTCATACGTTCTTCAAACTGACCTCTATATTTTGTACCAGCAACAATACTTGCTATATCTAAAGTAACAACACGTTTATTAAAAAGAATACGAGATACTTTTCGTTTTATAATCATAATTGCTAAACCTTCTGCAATGGCTGATTTACCAACTCCAGGTTCTCCAATTAATAATGGGTTATTTTTCTTTCTACGTGATAAAATTTGTGAAACACGTTCTATTTCTTTTTCTCTACCAACTACAGGATCTAATTTACCTTCTTCTGCCATAGCAGTTAAATCTCTACCAAAGTTATCTAAAACTGGTGTTTTAGACTTTTTTCCACCTTTATTTGGTGTAGCTGGAGAATTAAATGGGTCGTTACTACTGTTTTCGTTAGAACTGCTCGCATCATCTGAAAAAGATTCTGCTGTTGGCTCTATATAATTTGGGTCTTCGTTTGTAATCATAAGTTTGTACTGTTCTTTTACATTATCATAATCTACTTTAAGCTTTTGAAGTAACTTTGTAGTAGGGTCATTTTCATTTCTAAGAATACATAATAACAAATGTGCTGTACTAATTATTGTACTTTGAAACAACTTAGCTTCTAAAAAAGTGGTTTTTAATGCACGTTCTGCTTGTCTTGTTAAGTGTAAGTTCTTTTTTTCGGTAGTTCCTATTGTAATATTAGGATTTGCTGGACTTAAAATCTCTACTTTTCTTCGTAGATGATTTAAGTCAATATCTAAAGTGTTTAAAATGTTAATTGCTTTTCCATTTCCATCTCTTAAAAGCCCAAGCATTAAATGCTCAGTGCCAATAAAATCATGACCTAAGCGTAAAGCCTCTTCTTTGCTATATGCAATAACATCTTTAACTCTTGGTGAAAAATTATCGTCCATAAATTTGGGTTCTTTCTGCATTAAAATTGTAATTCATTTGTATAGATTTCAAAAATTATACCTTAAATGAATTGCTAATCACTAATAGACAAAAAAAATACCAAATCTCAAAATATATAGCTGTAACTTATTAACTATAAATGACGTAGAAATTGTTAATAAAAACCATTAAAAAAAGCTAGCTAATTTTAAGGCTATCAGTAATGGATTGGTTATATTAGCACGTTTTGTAACAATTAGAATTTAATTAAAATATATCAAATGGCAGAAGGCGAAAAAGTGATTTCGATTAATATTGAAGATGAAATGAAATCGGCATACATTGATTATTCAATGTCAGTCATTGTGTCACGAGCTTTACCAGACGTAAGAGATGGATTAAAGCCAGTTCATAGACGTGTACTTTATGGTATGCATGAACTTGGTGTTAGAGCAAATAGTGCACATAAAAAATCAGCAAGAATAGTTGGAGAAGTTTTAGGTAAGTATCACCCACATGGAGATACTTCAGTTTACGATGCAATGGTACGTATGGCTCAAGAATGGAGTTTGCGTTACATGCTTGTAGACGGACAAGGTAACTTTGGATCTGTAGATGGCGATAGTCCTGCAGCAATGCGTTATACAGAAGCACGTATGCGTAAGATTTCTGAAGATATGTTAGCAGATATTGATAAGGAAACAGTAGATCATAAACTGAACTTTGATGATACGTTACATGAGCCTACAGTTTTACCTACTCGTATTCCTGGTTTATTAGTTAATGGAGCTTCTGGTATTGCTGTTGGTATGGCTACAAATATGCCACCACATAACTTAACCGAAGTAGTTAATGGAACTGTTGCATATATCGATAATCCAGACATAGAAATAGACGAACTTATTACACATATTAAAGCACCAGATTTTCCTACAGGAGGAACAATTTATGGTTACGATGGTGTAAAAGATGCTTTTCATACAGGTAGAGGACGTATTGTTATGCGTGCTAAAGCTATTATAGAAGAAGTTCAGGGTAGAGAATGTGTTGTCGTAACTGAAATTCCTTATCAAGTCAATAAGGCAGATATGATTAAAAAGACTGCCGATCTTGTTAATGAGAAAAAGTTAGAAGGTATTTCAACAATTAGAGATGAATCTGATAGAAATGGTATGCGAATAGTTTACGTTTTAAAGCGTGATGCTATACCAAATATTGTTTTGAATAAATTATTTAAATATACTGCGTTACAATCTTCTTTTAGTGTAAATAATATTGCATTAGTTAACGGAAGACCACAACTACTAAACTTAAAAGAGTTAATTCATTATTTCGTTGAGCATAGACATGAAGTTGTTGTTAGACGTACGACTTATGAATTACGTAAAGCAGAAGAACGCGCACATATCTTAGAAGGTTTAATTATTGCTTCAGATAATATAGATGAAGTAATTAAAATTATTAGAGCATCTTCTAATGGAGATGAAGCGCGAAATAATTTAATTGAACGTTTTAAACTATCTGAAATCCAAGCGAAAGCTATTGTTGAGATGCGTTTGCGTCAGTTGACAGGATTAGAACAAGATAAACTTCGTAATGAGTACGAAGAGATAATGAAAACTATTGAGGACTTAAAAGATATTTTAGGTAGTAAAGATCGTAGAATGCAAATTATCAAGGACGAATTATTAGTTGTTCAAGATAAATATGGTGATGAGCGTAGATCTGTTATAGAATATGCTGGTGGAGATTTAAGTATTGAAGATATGATTCCTAATGAGAAAGTAGTACTTACTATATCTCATGCAGGTTATATTAAGCGTACATCTTTAACCGAATACAAAACACAGAATAGAGGTGGAGTTGGTCAAAAAGCATCTACAACCCGTAATGAAGATTTCTTAGAACATCTATTTGTTGGAACTAATCATCAATATATGTTATTCTTTACACAAAAAGGAAAATGTTTCTGGATGCGTGTTTATGAAATTCCTGAAGGAAGTAAAACTTCTAAAGGTAGAGCAATTCAAAACCTTATTAATATCGAGCAAGATGATAAGGTAATGGCATTTATTTGTACTCAAGATTTAAAAGACGAAGATTACATCAATAACCATTATGTAATTATGGCCACTAAGAAAGGTCAAGTTAAAAAGACCTTATTAGAACAATACTCAAGACCAAGAACTAATGGTATTAATGCAATTACAATTAAGGACGGCGATGAGTTATTAGAAGCTAAATTAACGACAGGAGAAAGCCAAGTTATGTTAGCGCTTAAATCTGGTAAGGCTATTCGTTTTGAGGAAGCAAAAACAAGACCAATGGGTAGAGGTGCATCTGGTGTAAGAGGTATTAGACTTCAAGACGAGAAAACCGATGAAGTTGTAGGAATGGTTGCAGTAGACGATATGGAAAGTAACATTCTTGTAGTTTCAGAAAATGGTTATGGTAAACGCTCTAGTTTAGAAGACTATAGAATTACAAATCGTGGAGGTAAAGGTGTTAAAACCATTTCTGTTACTGAAAAAACAGGAAATTTAGTTGCTATTAAAAACGTTACAGACGAAGATGATTTAATGATTATTAATAAATCTGGTATTGCAATTAGAATGGCTGTGGCTGACTTAAGGGTAATGGGAAGAGCAACGCAAGGTGTTAAACTTATTAATTTAAAAGGAAAAGATTCTATAGCAGCTGTTGCAAAAGTTATGAGTGAAGATGATGATGATATTATTTCTGATGAAGAATTAAATACAGCAGAAAATGATGGCACAACAATTGCAAAGTCTGAAGAAGAATAAATATTAATTAAAAATTAAAAATTAAACTTTAAAAAATGAACAAACAAATAATAGTTGCATTAGCATTAAGTTTTTCACTTTATACATTTGCACAAAAAAAAGAAGTAAAGTCATTTGAAAAAGCTGTAAAAAGCGAAAATTATACTGAAGCAAAAAGTATGATTTCTCAATTAGAACCTATGGTTTCTTCAATGGATGATAAATTAAAAGCAAAGTATTATTTAAATAAAGCTAAAGCTTTATATTCAAATGGAAATATTCAACCTCAAGATATAGATACTGCTTTAGAAAGCTTAACAAATGCTGAGGGAGAATATAAACCAGAAGTAAGTCAAATACGTAGTATGGCAGAGCAAGCTTTGTTGCAGAAGGCAAATACTGCTTATACTGCACAAAATTATAGTGTTGCGGCTAAAGGTTTTGCTACATTATATAAAGTAGTACCTTCAGATCAATCTTATATGTATTACGCAGCACAAAGTGCATTGCAAGCAAAAGATTACAATGCAGCTTTGGGGTATTTTATAACTTTAAAAGAAATAGGTTATACTGGTGTTGGAACTCAGTATTTAGCTATAAATAAAGAAACTGGAGAAGAAGAAATTTTATCTCAAGCAACAAGAGATTCTTATGTTAAAATTGGTACGCATATTAAACCAACAGAGCGTAAAACTGAATCTAAAGAAGCTGAAGTAGTTAAAATGATTGCTTTATTATATATTCAAAAAGGCGAAAATGAAAAAGCCTTAGAAGCTATTAATGATGCAAGAGCTAAAAACCCTGATGATGCTAACTTAATTGTAAGTGAAGCTAATATCTATATAAAATTAAAACAAGAAGACAAAGCTTCAGAATTGTTCAAGCAAGCTTTAACTAAAGATCCTAATAATGCTGACTTAACATATAATGTAGGAGTTTTAGCAATGAGCTCAAATAAGCTTGATGATGCGAAGACTTACTTTGAAAAAGCACTAAGTATTGATTCATCTTATGAGAATGCTGCATTAAATTTATCTTCTTTATTTCTTAAAAAAGGTGAAGTCATAGTAAAAGAGATGAATGGGTTAGGTAACTCTAATGCGGATTTCAAAAAATATGATGCATTAAAAATAGAAAGAAAACTGATTTATGAAAAAGGAGCAATGGTTTTAGAAAATTTTTTAGAAAAAAACCCAAATTCTAAAAATGTAGACACGTTAAATCAATTAAAAAATATATACAGCGCTTTAGGAGAAACTGCTAAAGTAAAAGCGATAAAAGCTAAATTATCTGAGTTAGGTGTTGACTAAATTTTAGTTGATCTTTATCAATAAAAAAAGCCTTCAAGATATCTTGAAGGCTTTTTTTATATTATTTTTTTAATAACTCTAAGCTTATGAGTATGTTCCCTTTTTTCAGCATTATAAATACCAGAATGATCTAGTCTATCTATTCTAACTTTACCATGCGCATGAATAATATAATTATCTTCCATAATTATTCCTACATGAGTAATATTTCCTTCTATATTATCAAAAAAAGCTAAGTCACCAGGTTCGCTTTCTTCAATAAAACTTAGAGCTTCTCCTTGTGTAGCTTGTTGAGAAGCATCACGTAAAAGCTTATAACCATTTAACTTATAAACCATTTGTGTAAAACCAGAACAATCAATACCAAAAGGTGTTTTTCCTCCCCATAAATATGGAGCATTTAAATAATTAAATGCTGAGTTTATAATATTAGATTTTGGTTTTATATTAGTAATTGTTTTTCCTTCAAAATTGTGTTTTAAAACTTCTAAAGGATTCAATGTACTTCCTAAAGAAATAGGGTAGAGTTGTTGTTGCTCGTCAAAAACAAATTCTATTAAATCCGAAGATAAGATAGGTGATTCAGATTCTAATTGATTATAAACTGATTCTTGAATTTTAATAAATTGTTTATTATCTATCCAGCCTTCATATTTATCGAAAGCTAGACGGATTTTAGACCATTTTTTACGTTCTTCCAAAATTTTAAAATGCTCACCATATAACACTTGAGATACCAATTCACTTGGGTCCGTAGGCTCAAATCGTAAAGGAATAATGCTTAGATTACAAATTCCGTATTGCATTGTTAAATTTTAAAATTAAAAAAGTCGCTTAACTGAACTAACAATTAAGCGACTAAAATACGTTGAAAAATAGAATTTTTAAACTATTTTATTAAAAACGTTCTATAACCATTGCAGAAGCACCGCCACCACCATTACAAATAGCTGCTGCACCAATTTTGGCATTATTTTGTTCTAATACGTTTAATAAAGTAATTAGAATTCTAACTCCTGAACAACCTAATGGATGTCCTAAGGAAACCGCACCACCATTAATATTTACGTTATCATCTTTCAAGCCAAGTATTTTCATATTTGCCAAACCAACTACAGAAAAAGCTTCGTTAAATTCGAAAAATTCAACATCTTTAAGTTCTATATTTGCCTTAGCTAATGCTTTAGGTAATGCTTTTGCAGGAGCAGTAGTAAACCATTCTGGCTCGTGTGCTGCATCTGCATATCCTGTTATTTTAGCTAAAGGTTTTAAACCTAATTCTTTTGCTTTGTCGGCACTCATTAAAACCATTGCACCGGCACCATCATTAATCGTAGAGGCATTGGCAGCAGTAACTGTTCCATCTTTTGTAAAAGCTGCTCTTAATACAGGTATTTTTTCTAATTTAACACTCGTGTATTCTTGATCTTTGTTAACTATAATTGCATCTCCACGACGCTGAGGTACTTCTACAGGAACAACTTCATTATCAAATTTACCAGCATCCCAAGCAGCAGTAGATCTTTTGTAAGATTGTATAGCGTAATTATCTTGATCTTCTCTAGAGAATTTATGTTCAGAAGCACAAGAATCTGCATAAACTCCCATAGCTTGTTGACCATAAACGTCTACCAAACCATCTTTTTGCATTCCGTCTTCCATTTTAGCAGGACCAAATTTTGTAGCAGTTCTTGCATGATAATAATGAGGAATCATACTCATATTCTCCATTCCACCAGCAACAACAATTTCTGCATCACCCAAAGCAATACTTTGAGCTGCTTGCATTACGGTTTTCATACCTGACGCACACACTTTGTTAACTGTTGAACAAGGTACGTTGTTTGGAATTCCAGCAAAAATAGCTGCTTGTCTTGCAGGTGCTTGACCAGTTCCAGCCTGAACCACATTACCCATTAAAACTTCTTCAACTAATTTAGGGTCTAAATTAATTTTGTCTAAAGCACCTTTTATAGCGACAGCCCCTAGTTTTGGAGCAGGAACAGTAGATAAAGCACCTAAAAAACTACCTATTGGTGTTCTAGCTGCAGAAACAATAACAACTTCTTTATGCATTTTTATTATTTTTGATTAGTAATTTCCACGAATTTAATAATTTTATAAGACATAAAAGAGATTCTAAGGCAGAATAGTGATATTTAGGATAAGTTATTTAGTATTTTTGAAATTAAATAATATTTATGAGTTTTACTTTTAATCAATTTTATAAAAATCAAGCTAAATTTTACAAAATTGGCTTATTAATAGTAAGTACTATTTTTATAGTATTTCTATTTCCTAAAAGTGGGAGGTTTAAGTATGACTTTGAAAAAGGAAAACCTTGGCTGTCTGAAACATATTTCGCACCTTTTACTTTTGCTATAGATAAGACAACTGAAGAGATAAATAAAGAAAAATCAGATATAAAACTCAATGGGATTTTATATTTTAATATTGATACCTCAATAGTAACTCAATCAAAATTTCGATTATTAAATGAATTAAATCGAAATCTACCTGACACATTATTGGTGTCAAATAAAGAAGCTATAATTAATTTATCAAAAAAGCAGTTCAATACATTTTATAGTATTGGTGTTTTAGGAGATAATTTAAAAGCTAACGATAATTCCTCTATATTAATATTAGATGATAAATCAGAAGTAAAAAGAGGCGTTTTTAGTCAGATATATACCCAAGAAGAACTAAAAAATGAATTAAATAAATTTATTACAAATGAAGATTTTTTAATTCCATTTAAAACACCAATTATAACATCTTTTTTTAATACTATAAGACCTAATCTTAATTATAATAAATTATTAACAGATAAAGTTCTGAATGAGCAATTAGGTAAAATATCATACTCAAGAGGTATCGTTGAGAAAGAAACTTTAATTATCTCTAAAGGAGAAGTTGTTGAAGGTGAAAAGTATGCAATTTTAAAATCTTTAGAATCTAAATACGAATCTCAAATCTGGACTAATTATAATTTTTATTGGATTATTTTTGCGTACACACTTTTAGTAGCATTAGCATTATTAATGCTATTGTTGTTTTTAAAAAAATACAGATTAGATATTTTTGAGAACAACACTAAAGTTACATTTATATTTTTCAATATTATTGTAGTTATTTTATTAACTACTTTGGTTATAAATTACAATGCTGCATATGTTTATATTGTGCCAATAGTAGTTTTGCCTTTAATTTTAAAAGCATTTTTTGATGCTAGATTAGGTTTATTTGCACATGTAATAACAGTGCTTTTATTAGGTAGTATTGTCCCTAATAGTTATGAATATATGTTTTTGCAAATTATAGCAGGAATTGTTACGATTTTGACTGTGTCAGAACTTTATAAACGAGTGAATTTATTTATTTCGGTAGGGCAAATAACCTTAGTTTATATATTAGCTTATTTTGCATTCTATGTAATTCATGAGGGAAATACAGATAATTTAGAATTTGAAACTTTTGGGTTATTTATTCTATGTGGGTTAGCAACACTGTTTGTACAACCATTAATATATGTTTATGAGAAACTTTTCGGATTAGTTTCCGATGTTTCTCTATTAGAATTATCAGATACAAATAGTAAACTATTAAAGCAATTATCTAATGAAGCTCCTGGAACATTTCATCACTCTTTAAATGTGGCTAATTTAGCAGAAGCCTGTGCTAATGAAATTGGAGCAAATGCTATGTTGGTTAGAGTAGGTGCTTTGTATCATGATATAGGAAAGATGAATAATCCTGTATATTTTACAGAGAATCAATCATCTGGTTTAAATCCTCATGATGAATTATCACCAATTGAAAGTGCAGAAATAATAATAAAGCATACGTTAAAAGGCATTGAGATTGCAAAAAAAAATAAACTTCCAGAGAGAATAATTGATTTCATTAGAACGCATCACGGTACTAGTGTGGTGTATTTTTTTTATAAGAAAGCTTTAGAGATTGATGAAAATATATTAATTAAAGATTTTCAATATTCAGGACCAATACCATTTAATAAGGAAACAGCTATTTTAATGATGTGTGATAGTGTAGAAGCTGCCTCTAAAAGTTTAAAAGAGCCTACAACTCCAAAGATAGATTATTTTGTAGAGTCTATTATTGAAAAACAAATGACTAACGGCCAATTCTTAAATTCTAATATTACTTTTAAGAATAATACAGGTCCTAAAGAAGATTAATGGCAATATTAAAATTAGAAAATATATCAAAGAGTTTTGGAGCAATAAATGCTCTAAATAATGTAAGTTTATC
>NZ_JBELDZ010000068.1:0-12456 GCF_042094015.1 Aurantibacter sp.
CAGAAGCTATCCGTTTAGCTATTTCTCGTGCAATGTGCGAGTTAAATGACGAAAATAGGGGTTTATTAAAGCCAGAAGGTTTATTAACTAGAGACCCAAGAATGGTTGAACGTAAGAAATTCGGTCAGAAGAAAGCTCGTAAGAAATTTCAATTCTCTAAACGTTAATATTATTGTTGAATTTATTTTCAACATCACAAAAACAAACAAACAAACAAACAGTTATTGTTGTCCTAGTGTAAAAACAGGATTTAGTTTAGCATCTAAATAATTAAGGCGATTATTTAATTATGACCACTTAATTATTGCTAATTCAACAGAACGTAAACTATTACAAAATGGCAGTAGAAGTAAAAAAATTACTTGAAGCAGGTGTACACTTTGGACACCTTACACGTAAGTGGGATCCTAACATGGCTCCTTACGTATATATGGAACGTAACGGAATCCATATTATAAACTTATATAAAACAGCAGCTAAAATGGACGAAGCTGGTGAAGCGTTAGCAAAAATCGCAGCATCAGGTCGTAAAATTTTATTTGTTGCAACAAAAAAGCAAGCAAAAGACATTGTAGCTGAAAAAGCAGCTAGCATCAACATGCCTTTCATTACAGAAAGATGGCCAGGTGGAATGCTAACAAATTTTATTACTATCAGAAAAGCAATCAAAAAGATGGCTACAATTGATAGAATGAAGAAAGATGGAACATTTTTAACTTTATCTAAAAAAGAACGTTTACAAGTTGATCGTTTAAGAGCAAAGTTAGAAAAGAATTTAGGTTCTATTACTGATATGACTCGTCTTCCTGCAGCTTTATTTGTTGTAGACATTAAACGTGAACATATCGCGATTAAAGAAGCTCAAAAATTAAACATTCCAATATTTGCAATGGTTGATACTAATTCTGATCCACGTCAGGTAGATTACGTTATCCCAGCAAATGATGATGCTTCTAAATCAATTGATATGGTTTTGACTCACGTTACAGATGCTATAACTAATGGCTTAAACGAACGTAAGGCAGACAAAGCAGCTAAAGATGCAGCTAAAGTGAAAGCAGATGCTAAGCCTAAAGCAGCAGCTAAAGTAGAAGCGGCTAAAGAAGAAGAATAATCATTATTTCAAAATACTAATAAGTCGTTTAATCTTTTTCTATTATAGAAACATTTTAAACGACTTTTTTAAATTATCACAGATATGAGTACAGTTAAAATTTCAGCAGCAGAAGTTAACAAATTAAGAAAAGCTACTGGTGCAGGTATGATGGATTGCAAGAAAGCTTTAGTTGAAGCTGAAGGTGATTTCGATAAAGCAATTGATGTTTTACGTAAAAAAGGTCAAAAAGTGGCAGAAAAAAGAGCTGATAGAGATTCTTCTGAAGGTGCTGCTGTAACTAAAATAAACGCAGATAACACTTCAGGTGTAGCAATTGTTTTAGGTTGTGAAACTGATTTTGTTGGAAAGAATGAATCATTCTTAGTACTAGCTAACCAATTTGCAGATATTGCAATAAACTTTGATAACAAAGAAGATTTCTTAGCTGCAGACTTTGGAGGAATGACCGTAGCTCAGAAATTAGTTGAGCAAACTGGAGTTGTTGGAGAAAAATTAGAAATCACAGCTTTTGAAAAATTAAATGCCGATTATGTTGGTACTTATGTACACATAAATAAAATTGGTGCTTTAGTTGGATTAAACAATAAATCTGAAACTGTTGCTAAAGATGTAGCTATGCAAGTAGCTTCTATGGGAGCAACTTCATTATCTTATAAAGATTTTGATCCAGCATACGTAGCATCAGAAACTGAAGCTAGAATTGCAGTTATAGAAAAAGAGAATATAGAATTAGGTCGATTAGGTAAAACATTAAAAAATGTACCTCAGTATATATCTATGGCTCAGTTAACTCCAGAAGTTATGGCTAAAGCAGAAGAAGCTGCGAAAGCTCAATTAGCTGCTGAAGGTAAGCCAGAAAAAATATGGGGTAATATATTACCTGGTAAAATGGATCGTTTTGTTTCTGATAATACAACTTTAGATCAAGAACAATGTTTATTAGATCAAAAATTCATTAAAGACGAGAAGCAAACTGTTGCTAAATATGTAGCATCTCAAAACATAGAAGTAACAGCATTTAAACGCGTTTCTTTAGGTTAATTTATGATTAACTAAAATGATAATACTTTTTAAGAAGTTTATTATAAAAACCACTACTCTTTTCGAGTAGTGGTTTTTTCATTTTAAAAGTTAGCAGTTTTAATAAATTCAAATATTAAAAATTTATGTAATTTTGCATTACAACAAACCTCAAAGATGAAATACAAAAGAATACTTTTAAAATTATCTGGTGAAGCTTTAATGGGTAATCGCCAATACGGAATAGACCCGGAACGTCTAGCAGAATATGCTAATGATATTAAAACTATTACAGACAAAGGTGTTGAGGTAGCCATAGTAATAGGTGGAGGAAATATTTTTAGAGGTGTTGCAGGAGCTAGTAATGGTATGGATCGTGTTCAAGGAGATCATATGGGAATGCTAGCAACGGTTATAAATGGATTAGCATTACAAAGTGCCTTAGAAGACGCTGGTATTCCAACACGTTTACAAACTGCTATTAAAATTAACGAAGTTGCCGAACCGTTTATAAGACGTAAAGCAATGAATCACCTAAAAAAGGGACGCGTTGTAATTTTTGGTGGTGGAACAGGAAATCCATACTTTACAACAGACTCTGCAGCAGTATTAAGAGCTATAGAAATAGAAGCAGATGTTATTTTAAAAGGAACCAGAGTTGATGGTATTTACAATGTAGACCCAGAAAAAGATGATTCTGCAATTAAATTTGACCATATTACATTTGATGATGTCTTACGAAAGGGCTTAAAAGTAATGGATACAACAGCTTTTACTTTAAGTCAAGAAAACAAATTACCAATTATTGTTTTTGATATGAATAAACTTGGAAATCTATTAAAAGTAGTCTCTGGAGAAGCCATTGGAACAGAAGTTAATTTCTAAATAAAAGATTGGCGCAATTTTTGAACTTTTCTATAAAAATATTAAACATTTAAGATGAACGAAAATATTACATTTATACTAGAAAGTACTGAGGAAGCAATGTCTAACGCAGTAAAACATTTAGAAAAAGAATTTGTTAACATTAGAGCAGGAAAAGCAAGTCCGTCTATGCTAGGAAGTGTTATGGTAGATTATTATGGTGCTCTAACACCTTTAGCTCAAATTGCTAATGTGAACACGCCAGACGGAAGAACTATTACTGTTCAACCTTGGGAAAAAAATATGATGCAACCAGTTGAAAAAGCTATTATGGTTGCCAATCTTGGATTTAACCCAATGAATAATGGTGATTTAATTATTATTAGCGTTCCTCCTTTAACTGAAGAGCGAAGACGTGATTTAGCTAAACAAGCAAAAGCTGCAGCAGAACACGCAAAAGTTGGTATTAGAAATGCGAGAAAAGACGCTAATAATGATATTAAAAAAACAGAAGACGTTTCTGAAGATGAACAAAAAAGTGTCGAAGCTGATGTACAAACATTAACAGATAAATTTGTTAAAAAAACAGAAGATATCCTTGCCTCCAAAGAAAAGGAAATTATGACTGTTTAATTTACAAAAGCGACAATCTTGTCGCTTTTTTTTACAACAAAACTAACGTAGTAAATAAAAATTATTTATAACAATTTTTAAACTAATGCGCATTAAAATCATTTACTTTATTATTTTTTTGATTAGTGCTATAACTTTAGCTCAAGATGATGGTAGTATAAAAAATGATTCTATAAAACGTACTATGTTTATTAAGCAGTTGGGGCAAGGGTTTTTACCTTCCAAACTATTTAATTTAGATTTAAAATATTTAGTTAAATACAACCAATATGAAGGTTTTAGAACTGGCTTAGGAGGAGAAACAAACGAAACTTTATCGGATAAATTTAGAGTAAATGGCTATACCGTATATGGTTTTGTAGACAAAGAATTTAAATACAGTATTGGTGGTGGTTTTAGAGTAAATAAAAGCCATAATACTTGGATTAATTATTCTTATACAGACGATTTAACTGAGACCGGAAGCACCAAGTTTATTTTAGATAAACGGCTTTTTACTTTTTTTGAGCCCAGATTATTAAATATTGATTTATTTCATAAACATCAAACAAATCGTATCTCTATAGAACATGAAATTGATAAAAAACTATATACAGAAGTAGAATTTTCTATTAGTAACATAGACCCAACTTACGGGTACTCTTTTAGGTTAGAAAATAATGCTTTCGATGTTTTTGAAACTACCAAAGCTAAAATAGCTTTACAATGGAATCCGTTTTCTGAAATAAATTCAGAAAAAAACACTGTAACTAAAAACGGTTACCCTCAATTTACATTTCAATACACTAAAAGTTTTAAAAATATTTTAGGTGCTGATTTCAATTTTTCAAAACTAGATTTCAGAACTATTCACAAAATCAAATATAAAAGCGAAAATGCTTTCTCTTTAATTACACTCACCGCTGGTTTAGCAAATGGAGATACTCCATTAACAGATTTATATCATGCTTACCCAAATAACATTAGAAAAGAAACCGTATTACAACGTTTTACCGTAGCCGGAATCAACAGTTTCGAAACAATGTATTTTAACGAGTTTTTCTCAGATAAATTCACTACAATTATTGCTAAACATTATTTTAAACCATTTCGTATTGCTAGATTATTTAATCCACAATTAGTATTGATTAATAGATTGGCTATTGGCAACATAAGTAATCAAGAAAGACATGATGGTGTAGCATTTAACTCATTAGAAAAAGGATACACAGAAGCAGGTATAGAACTTAACAAACTATTCTTTGGTTTTGGTCTTAGTACGACTTATAGATATGGCGCTTATCACTTACCAAACGAAGAAGATAATATTGCAATTAAATTCACTTTTAATATTACATTATAATCTCACTATTTTAAGAGAATTATAAAGCCAATTTGCCTACCTTTGCGCTGTTTTTAAAGCAATATGTTAAAATTATTTTCTAAAAATTTCTGGGATGTGCTAGCAAGACTCATCCTAAGAAACAAAATTGTTATCTTACTAGGTGTTATAATTATAACTACCCTACTAAGTACGCAATGGAAACACTTAAAATTCACTCACACAGAAGCCAATTTACTTCCTGATGACCATGAAGTAAATTTAACTTACAATAATTTTTTAAAAATATTTGGAGAAGAAGGCAATCTTATAATTCTTGGTGTAAAAGATAACAACCTGTTTACTGTTGAGACTTTAAACGCTTGGAATAAACTAGCAAATGATTTTAAAACTAATCCTAATGTAGAATCCGTTGTCTCTATAAAAGACTTAAAAAAACTTATTAAAGACAATACTAATCAACAATTCAAACTAGAGTCTTTTATAACAGATAGTGTTTCAACTAAAGAAGAATTATCTATTTTAAAATCTGATTTATTTGAAAAATATCCGTTTTACGACAATTTTTTATTCAACAATTCGGAAGTTAAAACTATCCGTTCTGCCATATACTTGAAAAAAGACATTGTTAATACTCCTGCAAGAAAAGACTTTGTTACAGATATTGTAATTCCAAAAATTCAAGCATTTGAAAAGAAACACAACATTAATGTTCGTGTCTCTGGAATGCCATACATTAGAACATTAAACGCAAAAAATATTGTAGACGAGATTGGTTTATTTGTTGTTGCAGCACTATTTGTAACCTCGCTTATATTCTTTATCTTTTTTAGATCATTTCGTGCAACACTCATCTCTTTAATTGTTGTCTGTATTGGTGTTATGTGGACTGTTGGGATCCTTGGATTTCTTAATTATGAAATCACTGTACTTACAGCTTTAATTCCACCATTAATTATTGTTATAGGAATTCCAAATTGCATTTTCCTTATTAACAAATATCAACATGAAGTTAAACTTCATGGAAACAAAGTAAAATCTTTACAGCGTGTTATTACCAAAGTAGGAAATGCTACTTTAATGACTAATGTTACAACTGCTTCTGGTTTTGCTACTTTTATTATTACAGAAAGCACCTTATTAAAAGAATTTGGAGTTGTTGCCTCTCTAAGTATTATTGCTATTTTCCTGTTATGCTTGCTTATAATACCTATACTTTATACCTTTTTACCTTATCCTAAAGAACGTCATTTAGAACATTTAAATAAAAAATGGATTGAAGGATTTGTAGATTGGATGGAGAATATGGTCCGCCATAAACGTATTACAATTTATTCTGTTTCTGTAGCATTATTAGTAGTTTGTATTATTGGAATATATCAAATTAAGGTTTCAGGAAGCTTAATTGAAGATATGCCAAAAAAGACAGAATTTTTTGAGGACATACGCTTTTTCGAGGAAGAATTTAATGGTATTATGCCATTAGAGATAATGATAGATACCAAACGTAAAAAAGGTGTTTTAAAATTAGCCAATTTAAAACGCATGAATGAACTAGAGGAAACTATTAACGATATCCCAGAACTCTCCAAACCTATTTCTGTTGTTAGCCTAGTAAAATATGCTAAACAAGCTTATTATAATGGAAACCCAAAATATTATCAATTACCAACTAGTCAAGAGAATAGTTTTATTTTATCTTATGTAAAAAACTCCGGTAATACAGATGTTAATCTACTTAGTAATTTTGTAGACAGTACAGGTCAATATGCTAGAATCACAACATTTATGAAAGATGTTGGAACAGATAAAATGGTTGGTATTGAATCTGAAATTCAAAAGAAAATAGATAAATTATTCCCAGAAGAACGCTTTGAAGTTATCTTAACTGGAAAAGCTTTAGTATTTCAAAAAGGAACAACGTACTTAGTAAAAAACTTAGCATTATCGTTAACACTAGCTATTTTTCTTATCTCTTTATTTATGGCATTTATGTTTCGTTCGTTTAGAATGATAATTGTGTCTTTAATACCAAATCTATTACCATTAGTTGTTACTGCTGGATTAATGGGATATATAGGCGTTCCTATAAAACCATCAACAATATTAGTTTTTAGCATTGCTTTTGGAATTTCAGTAGATGATACTATTCATTTTTTAGCAAAATACAGGCAAGAATTACAAGCCAATAATTGGAAGATTAAAAAATCTGTTTATGCTGCCTTAAGAGAAACTGGCGTAAGTATGTTCTACACTTCTATTGTTTTATTCTTTGGATTCTCAGTATTTACAATTTCAAACTTTGGAGGAACTGTAGCTTTAGGAGCTTTAGTTTCTGTAACTTTATTGTTTGCAATGCTTTCAAATTTATTATTATTACCATCTTTATTGTTGTCCTTAGAAAGAAGTATTGCCAATAAAAAAGTCTTGAAAAAACCATCAATAAATATTATTCCAAGTGAAAATGAAGACGATATAGAAGATCAAGTATCGTAAGTAATTCACTCGTAAAACATAAAAATATGACCAATTTAACTGTCGCACAATTATTAAAAAGTCAGCCTTTAGAAGATGTAGAAATTAAAGGTTGGGTTAGAACCTTTAGAGCAAAGCGCTTTGTTGCACTTAACGATGGTTCTACACTAAATAATATACAATGTGTTGTAGATTTTGAAAATACAGATGAAGACACTTTAAAACGAATTACTACTGGAGCAGCAGTAAGCATTAAAGGTGAATTAATAGAAAGCCAAGGAAAAGGGCAAAGTGTAGAAATTGTAGTTTCTAAGCTTAAAATTTTAGGGGATTCTGATCCAGAAACTTATCCTATTCAACCCAAAAAACACTCGTTCGAGTTTTTAAGAGAAAACGCACATTTACGCACAAGAACAAACACTTTTAGTGCTGTAATGCGTTTACGATCGTCTTTATCTTTTGCAATCCATAAGTATTTTAATGAAAATGGATTTAATTATATGCACACGCCAATTATTACAGCAAGTGATGCTGAAGGTGCTGGAGAAACATTTAGAGTAAGCACTTTAGATCAAAAGAATCCGCCTTTAAACGATGACGGATCTGTAAATCATAACGAAGACTTTTTTGGTAAAGAAACTAATCTTACCGTTTCAGGACAATTAGAAGCAGAAACCTTTGCAATGTCTTTAGGTAAGGTATACACATTTGGCCCTACTTTTAGAGCAGAGAACTCTAACACATCTCGTCATTTATCTGAATTTTGGATGATTGAACCAGAAGTTGCTTTTATGGATTTGGCTGGAAATATGGACTTAGCTGAGGACTTTATGAAATCCGTTATTGCTTATGTTTTAGAACATAATAAAGAAGATATTGCCTTTTTAGATAAACGTTTATTAGACGAAGAAAAAACAAAGCCTCAGGCAGAACGTAGCGAATTAAGCTTAACTGAAAAACTAACATTTGTTACAGAAAACAACTTTAAACGTGTAAGTTATACTGAGGCTATAGATATTCTTAGAAATTCTAAACCAAACAAAAAGAAGAAATTCAATTATATAATAGAAGAATGGGGCGCAGATTTACAATCTGAACACGAACGTTTTTTAGTTGAAAAACACTTTAAATGTCCTGTAATTTTATTTGATTATCCAGCAGATATTAAAGCATTTTATATGCGTTTAAACGAAGACGAAAAAACCGTAAGAGCAATGGATATTTTATTCCCTGGAATAGGTGAAATTGTTGGTGGATCTCAACGAGAAGAACGTTTAGATGTTTTAAAAGAAAAAATGGCTGCTCTAAATATTCCTGAAGAAGAATTATGGTGGTATTTAGATTTACGTAAATACGGAACAGCAGTACATTCTGGGTTTGGCTTAGGTTTTGAGCGTTTAGTAATGTTTGTAACTGGAATGACAAATATTAGAGATGTAATACCTTACCCAAGAACACCACAAAACGCAGAGTTTTAGAATAAACAACAGTTTTCATACACAAAAGCCCAATCATAATTAAATTATGATTGGGCTTTTTTATGCATTTTAAAATACTTCTAAAACTAAAATTCATCTTAAAACATAGTATTAAAATAAAATATCTGAATAGTTTTTTTTACTTTAGTATTTTATCAGAAAACCTATGCTTAAACAGTTTCTAAACTTCAAATTATCACAAAAATTGTCTCCGCAACAAATTCAGTTAATGAAACTGATTCAGTTGCCTACACAAGCTTTTGAGCAACGTTTAAAACAAGAACTAGAAGAAAATCCAGCTTTAGATAGCGGAAAAGAAGACAACGCAGATGAGTTTGATGATTTTGATAATTCTCAAGATGAATTTGATGATAGCGAAAGCATTGGAAACGACGAAATAAATGTGGACGATTATTTAAGTGACGATGAAATTCCAGATTATAGAACCAGTGCTAACAATTATAGCGCGGACGATGAAGAAAAAACAATGCCTTACGCTGCAGGAACTTCGTTCACACAATCATTAATTAATCAGTTAAACACCTATAGATTAGACGATACAGAATATAAAATTGCTGAATTCCTTGTTGGTAGCGTAGATGAAAGTGGCTATATAAGAAGAGAATTAATAGATATAGTAGATGATTTAGCATTTACCCAAAGTATTTATACCGAAGAAGAAAAAGTAGAAAAAATACTAAAAACGGTTCATCAATTAGATCCTGCTGGAGTTGGCGCGCGTTCTTTACAAGAATGTTTAAGTATTCAATTACACAGAAAACCAAAAAATCCAGATATAGAATTAGCCATTAAGCTTATAGATGATGGTTTCGAGAAATTCACAAAGAAGCATTACAAAAAATTGATGCACAAATTCGATATTACTGAATTGCAACTGAAAGATGCTATTCATGAAATTGAACGCTTAAACCCTAAACCTGGTGGTTCGTACGCTGGAAATAACCGTAGAGCAGAACATGTTGTGCCAGATTTTGCAATTAAAATTGTAGAAGGTGAATTAGAATTAACGCTTAATGGGAGAAATGCTCCAGAATTGCACGTTTCTAGAGAGTACAGTAATATGATGAAAGGTTACAAAGAAGGTAACAAAAAATCTAAATCTCAAAAAGATGCTGTACAATTTATAAAACAGAAATTAGACGCTGCAAAATGGTTTATAGAAGCTATAAAACAACGTCAACAAACATTATTTGTAACAATGAGTGCAATTATGCATTATCAGAAAAAATTCTTTTTAACTGGTGATGAGCGTAATCTAAAACCAATGATTCTTAAAGATATTGCAGACGAAATTGAAATGGATGTATCAACCGTTTCTCGTGTAGCAAATAGTAAGTATGTAGATACACCTTATGGCACAAAACTTATTAAAGAGTTTTTTAGTGAATCTATGACTAACGATAAAGGTGAAGAAGTTTCTACTCGTGAAATTAAAAAAATACTTGAAACAGTTATTGAGCAAGAAAACAAAAAGAAACCTCACACAGATGAAGGTTTGGCAAAAATTCTAAAAGAAAAAGGTTATCCTATAGCAAGAAGAACTGTTGCAAAATATAGAGAACAATTAGACTTACCAGTAGCAAGATTAAGAAAGAAAATTTAGTGCATTTTATTCTAAAAAGTATATCGTTTATATTTCACCCTATTTTTATGCCACTAATAGCAGTGGTGTTTTACTTTTCTAAATCTCCAAGATTTCTTCCCAAAGAACTTATTTATTCTAAATTAATATCTCTAGGTCTTTTAAGTGTTGTTTTACCAGTTTTAGTTTTCTATTTACTAAAGACATTAGGAAAGGCTAAAACAATTTATCTACAGAGCTCCAAAGAACGTATATTGCCTTTAGTTGTAAATAGTTTTATTCTAATTGTTATAATTTTTAGAGTTTTCCCAGCATCTCAACTTATAGAATTACACTTTTTTTTCATAGCAGTGTTAATGTCTACATTGAGTTGTTTAATTTTAGCTTTATTAAGTTTTAAAGCAAGTATTCATTTAATTGCTGTTACTGGTGTGTTCAGTTTTTTTCTGCTTTTATCTATAAACTACAGTATTAATATAAATGGTACAATAGCACTTATGTGTATTTTAATAGGCGCTATTTCCACCTCAAGATTATATTTAAAAGCACATACTGTTTTAGAATTGTTTGTTGGTCTTTTTTTAGGTGCCTTTCCTCAAATTATTATGGTTAATTATTGGTTTTAAGGCTAGATTAAAACATATAGAAAATAAGTCCAACTTTTACAGCTGAAAGTTCTAAATCAGAACCATTACTTAACTTCTGGTTATCAAACAATGAGTTTAATCCATAATACATATAAAAATTCCAAGTGTTATATCCAACGCTTAGTGTAGCTCCATATTGAAATTTGTTAAACACATCTATGTTAGTAAATCTTAGCTTATCACTATCGCTTTGAAACTTGCTAGCATTTGCAAACAAATAACTAAACTTTACTCCTGTATATATTCTCCAAAACTTATAACTTGCAGGTGTTGCACTTCGCCATCTAAATTCTAAAGGAATATCTACAGTATGCGTGTAGAACTTATTTTTAATAAATGTTAGCTCGTTATTATCAATTACATTAAATGTATATGCGTTATCATTTTTATTAATTAATAAATTCTGATTATACGAATTTGTAGATAACCCAAAACCTAAACCTATGGCATATTTTCTATTTTTAGAAACTGGAAAATCTCTAATAAAACCAACTTGTAATCCTGTAGAGAATCCATTTTGAGACAAACCAGAAGGTTTTTCCAATAAAACATTATATGTTAAACCAACATAAAATTGATCTTCTCTAAACAAAGAATCTATAACTGTCTTTTTTGATAATTCAGATTGTGCACAAGTTATTCCGAACACAAGAAAAGCGCAACATAGTAGCAAGAGTTTTTTCATAAGAGCAAGATACAAGATTAACAACAATAAGTAAAAAAAGAAAAGACGTTTTGATCTAATCAAAACGTCTTTTAATAATATTAAAATTTAAAATAAATTATTTCATATCACTACCTTTTTTTGTAGTATAGTTTATTTTAAGTGCATTTACTTTACGTAATTCCTGCTCTATATCAGACACAAGACCCATATTAGTTTCTCTATCTACTTTAAGTGCTGTAGTTAAAAAATCTACTTCTTCTTCTCGTTTAGTTGCTCTTTCTGAAGCTATAAATGAAGCGATATCTTTAGGCTCAGCAAACTTATCGTTTAACTGTATTTTAGCTTCTTCTCCAGCAGATTTATAAGCATCACTTGGTGCTCCTGCATAAATAAACATAACTAAACTTTTCTTATCAAGTTTTTCTATCTCTGTAGCAGAAGGTAAATTATTTTTAATTTTAAGCGTACTATCTCTCATTACAGTTGCTACCATAAAGAAGAATAAAAGCATAAAAACAATATCTGGTAAAGACGCTGTAGAAATTGCTGGTAACTCATTACCACCTTTCTTTTTAAATTTAGACATAGTTAAATTATTTAGGTTCTGCTTTTGATATAATTCTAGGATAAG
>NZ_JBELDZ010000069.1:0-12294 GCF_042094015.1 Aurantibacter sp.
CCATTTATGGAAATTGCTTTTACTATGAGTTTTAGAAATGGCATTTTATACGCTAACAATAATTTAGTTGGTATTGGAAGCCAAGGAAATGGTTTTGGTGTAGATATAGGTGATTATGATGCATATAATATGATATTAGATGTTAACCATGTAATTGATGGTTACACAAGTTTTGATGTGTATCAAGTAGATTATAACACGATTGAATTGTATAATATTTATACAGATACATCTTACTTTTTACACGGATCTCAAAGAAGTGGATTTGATTATGATATGGTTTTTTATGATAATATTCATTATTTCTTACAAGAATATGAAGCTTGGGAAAAAACATATACAAGTGTTTATGGAAACTTAAATGAGTTTGATAACGAAAATTACTTACAGTTTTTAACTGGGAATAATGATAGTGAATTTAGAAGTTCTCAAGATTTAGTTACAACTAACCCAAATAATTTATATTGGGATTACACAGGAGTTTATGGTGTAAATAATGTGTCAGGAAATATGTATCAAAAACATTTAATTTTAGATTACGATTATTTTGCTAACGAACATTTTGAATTAAGTGTAGTAAACGACCAAAGGATTGAGTTGTTTCATGCAAGTTCTGGAACTTTATATGAGTTTACAGGTAGAGGTTATATTGCTTATTACAAAGAAGGAAATACCATAGATAAAACCAAAACATCTGCTGAAAAGAAACGTAAACAATATACGCCAAAAGTAGAAAATACACGTGAGCCTAAAACACGTAAATAATTAGGAATTTAGTTAGTTAAGTAAAACCCCAACACTTTGGTTAGTGTTGGGGTTTTTTGAATTATCTATAAAAATTCATCTCATCTAAATACTTCCAAACATCTTGTTGGAGTAGCGGTTTTACATTTTTATTAGCCTTAATACTATTTCTAATTAATGTAGAAGACAATTCTATTATTGGCGCTTCTACTTTTGTAATTTTTGGATGATTTTTAAACTGAGTTTCTATTGTGCCTTCCGATATTCTAGGATACACATACACATGGTAATCGTCTAAAATGGCTTGAAAATTTTTCCATTTATTAAAGCTTTTTAAGTTGTCTTCGCCCATAATAATAGAAAATTCATTTTTAGGATGCCTTTCTTTTAAATGAAATAAGGTATTAACTGTGTAATTAGGCTGAGGTAAGTTAAATTCTATATCGCAAGGTTGCAACTTATCGTAATCTTTTGTTGCTAAATACACCATTTCTAAACGTTGGTGATTATCTAAAAGCGAACTTTTCTTTTTAAATGGATTGTGTGGTGTAACTACAAACCAAACCTGATCTAAATCGCTATTTTCTACCAACTGATTAGCAATAATTAAATGCCCAATGTGTATGGGATTAAAAGAACCAAAATATAAGCCTACTTTCATTTTAGAATGCTGTTTTTATCATACAAAAATACGAATTAATAAAATGTAAAATTATCCTCTAAACAAGAAGAAATCATCTTTCATATCTTCTATTTGCGCATCTTCATTTGTAATAATATAATCAATAGCTTTACTGGTAAAAGCATCACCTTTATTGGTTAAAGACACAATGTTTTTTTCTATAGAAATCATGTTATTTTTTAAAGCCAATTCTAAAACAGATTTAGCTCTTACTTTTTGCCAATTAATATGCTCTCTTAAATGATTAACGTGTCGTTCTTCTAACTCATCATGGTTTTTAAGATGCAGTAAGAATGTTAATAAAGAAACTTCTGTTCGTTGTTGCTTTTCTCTATAAAGTACAGCAATAACACCTTTACTTGGTGCAAATAAGTAGACCAACAAAAAGACTAGGCCTAACATTGTAGTAATACTACCGGCAATGGATGCATCTAAATAATGAGCCAACCAATAACCTGAAATTGCTGAAAAAACACCTAATATTACGGCTATAATCAACATTTTTTTAAGATTTGTAGTTAATAGGTATGCACTTGCAGCTGGAGCTATCATTAGAGCAACAACAAGAATAGCTCCAACAGCTTCAAAAGCCCCAACAGTAGTAACCGATGAAACACTCATTAATCCATAATGAATTATTATAGGTGAAAACCCTAAAGAAGCCGATAAACCTTCGTCAAATGTGCTCACTTTTAATTCTTTAAAAAAGGCTAATAGCAAGACTATAGTTACTGTTAAAATACTTCCAATTAACCATAAAGACTTTGGTCCAACATCTGTCCCAAGCCAAATTAATCTATCAAATGGTGCAAAAGCTAATTCGCCTAATAAAACTGCGTCAACATCTAAATGGACATCATTGGCGTTTTTAGCAATCATAATTACTCCTATACTAAAAAGAACGGGAAACACTAAACCAATTGCGGTATCTTCTTTTACCAATCCTGTTTTTTGAATATATTCTACTAGAACAACCGTAATAATACCTGTGAAAGCGGCTAAAAACAATAGTAAAGGTGAATTTAGATCTTGTGTTATAAAAAAACCAATTACAATTCCTGGTAAGATTGAATGGCTAATAGCATCACTAATCATTGCCATTTTTCGCAATACCAAAAACGTTCCTGGAATTGCACAAGCTATAGCAACTAAACTAGCAATAAGCTGAATTTCAATTTGTGCGTTATTCATTGTTTTGAGATTGTTGGTTATATAAATTACTAGCGGTTTTAAAGCCTTCTTGAGTTAAACTCCATTCAGTTCCAGTTATAGTAATGTAGTTTTTTTCTTCTAAGGATTTTAAAGTGTTTTTTGTAAAACCTTGAAAATTATTTAATAGTTTTATGGTGTGCGGATGCGAAACATTTTCGTGTGTTTCTGCAATTCCATACATAAAAGCTAAAGTTTTGTGAAGTTTTAAATCTCGTCTGTTTTTCATGAAACGAATCTGTTTAAATAATAAACCACGACTTGGCGAAAATATAAACGAGAATATTACGAAAATTCCAGCAACAATAACAATTACTGGTCCAGTAGAAAGGTTGTTTTGACTAGCACTAATTATGGTTCCAAATACACCAGAAAAAGCTCCAAATATAGCTGCTAAAAATACCATTTTTGCTAAGCTGTTTGTCCATTGTCTAGCTGCTGCTGCTGGAGCTAATAACATAGCACTCATTAATACTACACCAACAGTTTGTAGACCTAAAACAATAGCTAAAACAATAAAACTAGTAATTAATACATCTATAAATTTAATATTGAAACCTAGTGTTTTTGTGTAATCTGCGTCAAATAATAAGAGTTTAAATTCTTTCCAAAACAAGAGTAAAACGATTAAGCATAATCCTGTTACAATTGCCATTAACCAAACATCTTCTATTAATAAAGTCGCAGCTTGTCCAAATAAATATTTGTCTAATCCTGCTTGATTTGCATTAGGTTGCTTTTGAATAAAAGTTAATAACAACATTCCGAATCCAAAAAATAAAGACAAAATTAACCCTAATGCGGTATCCGATTTTAAATGCGTTTTTGTAATAATTCCCCTAATCCAAAACGTTCCAATTAAACCACTAACTAAAGCACCAAGTAATAATATGTTACTGTCTTTTGCTCCTGTAATTAAAAAGGCAATAGCAATTCCTGGTAAAGCTGCGTGAGAAATAGCATCGCCTAGAAGACTTTGTTTTCTTAGAACGGCAAAACTACCAAGCATACCACAAACAGCCCCTAGAATAGCAGTTCCAATTGCAATAACCTGAAATGTATAATCGTTAAAATCCATTTATAATTTTAGTCTATAGTTGTAATTAGTGATACTTATAACAATTATTCTTGCACACTTACTTTAAAATTAATTCCGTAAGTTTTAGTTAAATTATCGTCATTAAAAATATCTTTTACTGGTCCAGTTGCAATTTTTTTGACATTTAAAAAGGTTACCCAATCAAAATATTCTGGAACAGTTTGTAAGTCATGATGAACTACAATGACTGTTTTTCCTTCTTTTCGTAATTCTTTTAAAATATTAATAATAGCAATTTCTGTAGTTGCATCTACTCCTTGAAAAGGCTCATCCATAAAATAGATTGAGGCATTTTGGACTAAAGCTCTCGCTAAGAAAATTCGTTGCTGTTGTCCACCAGAAAGCTGACTGATTTGTCGGCTTTTAAATGGTAACATTCCTACTTTCTCTAAAGCTTCTAATGCTGCTTTTTTTTCTTTTTGTCCAGGACGTTTTATCCAACCTAATGCGCCATATGTTCCCATCATTACAACATCTAAAGCTGTGGTTGGAAAATCCCAATCTACACTTCCTTTTTGCGGTACATACGCTACCAAATGTCGTTGCTTATTGTAAGGTTTTCCGTAAATAGAAACGCTTCCTGCAATAGGTTTTAAAATCCCTAAAATAGATTTTATAAGTGTAGATTTTCCTGCACCATTTGGCCCAACTATAGCCATTAAAACACTTTCAGGAATTTCTAAATCTATATCCCACAAAACAGGTTTGTAATTATAAGCAACGGTTAAATCGTCTACTTTTATTGCGATATTCTTTGCCATAAATAAGTTTATGTATTATCTATTTCAGTGCATTTACAATTGTATTCACATTATACTTAAACATACCTGTATAGGTTCCTTCTTTTGTTCCAGAAGTTCCTAAGGCATCAGAATATAATGTTCCTCCAATTTCTACTTCGTGATTTTTAGCTTTTACAGAAGCCTGTAGGGCTTCAATAGTTCTTTTGGGAACTGAACTTTCTATAAAAACAGCTTTTATGTCCTTTTCAATAATAAAGTTTGCTAATTTTTGAACATCTTTTACTCCAGCTTCGGTTGCAGTACTTAAACCCTGTAGGCCAACGACTTCAAAATTATATTGTTTACCAAAATAATTAAAAGCATCATGCGCTGTTACTAATATGCGTTTCTCTTTTGGTAATGTTGCTATAGTAGATGTAACTTTAGTTTCTAAGGCTTCTAGTTCTGTTAAAAAACGTTGCTCATTTAATTTGTACGCAGCCGCATTTTTAGGATCTTTTTCTGCTAATATTGAAGCTGTTATTTTTGCAAATTGTTTAAAATACTCAATATTAAACCAAACATGTGGATCGTAATTAGAAACAAAGTATTCGCTACCAATTAAATCTGATTTATCTAGAAATTCTGCTAAAGGTACTTGGGTTTTATTTTGACGTTCCATTTTTTCGAAGACCTCAACCAACTTACCTTCTAAATGTAAACCGTTGTAAAAAATAACATCGGCATTTACTAATTTTGTTACATCACCTTCGCTTGCTTTATATAAGTGCGGATCTACACCAGAACCCATTAATCCCTTAAGGTTGATGTGTTCTCCTCCAATGTTTTTAACCAAATCGGTTATCATAGTTGTCGTAGTAACTACGTTTAATTTATCATTATCAGCTTTTTCATTTTTACAACTAAAAAGTGTAGTTACTAGGGCTAATGTTATTATTTTAAATTTCATTTTTTACTCGTTTTTAATATAGATTTATTTAGGAATTCTAAAGCTAATTCCTGCACTTAATAATATATCTTGACCTTTTGTAATACTAGACCCAACAGTTGCATCTAGTTGCACGTTTTTATTAATTAAATACGTTAAACCTGCATCCCATAAATGGTTAGCTTTATTGTCTTCTGGAAAATCTCCATAAATCTCTGCATAAACGCCAATTTTATTTGTAATACTATAGCCGTAAGCTACTGTGTAAATGTAAGCTGCTTCAGGCGAATCGTTTCCCCAAGCTGCGCCAATATTATAAGCTATACTCGATTTTTCGGATAAGGTATGTGCAAACGAAAATCTAAAATCTACACCCGTAGTTTCTGGCTTATAATCTGTAGATGCTGAAAAAGGTAAATACATATGCCCTAAAAAGCCAATTTCTGGCATTGCACCTTTTTCCTTGGAAATGGTAGTTTTAAATCCTAATAGTAAAGGATCAAATCCAGAAGTTACATTTTCTAATTTCTTCCCGTTTATAGAGGTTTGGCCTTCAATAAAATTCCAACCTAAACGCAATTCTAAATTATCTAATAAACCGTAACGAACTAATGTGGTATTGTAAATAAAGTTTTCTGTTTTTATAGAATTCTCTTCAAAACTCTCGTAAAAACCACCAGTTTCTACTTGTAAAAAACCTTTTGGCACAGCAGTAGGTGATTCTGTAGCATCTGGTCTATCCGTTATTAAAGCTCCTAATTCTTCGGTTTTAGTTTCTGTTTGAGCAAAACTTAAATTTGAAACTGATAATATAACTAAGGTTAAAAAGGTTTTAATTAATTTCATTGACATAAATAATTTTTGTAAAATCTTGGTTTAATAAAATGGTGTTATTGTTAATTCTAATCTGGGTCATCTTTGTGTTAGAAAACTGCTTTACTACTTCTAAGGTGTTTCCGTACTTTAAGCCATTTTGAGCACAAAAATCAAAGAAATCTTTATCATCGCTCATTAATCGTGCAATAGTATATGTCTTGTTTTCTACAGATTTTTCTAAAGAAATTGAAATATCTGTTGTTGTAATTTCTCCGTCACTATTAGGAATAGGATCACCGTGAGGATCAAATTTTGGATGACCTAAATATGCGCTTATCTTTTCGGCTAAAAAATTAGAAGTTTCATGTTCTAGTAATTCAGCTTCTCGATGAATATCGTGTAAAGACATATCAAAGGTTTTAAATAAAAACGCCTCCCATAACCTATGCTTTCTAATAACGTTTAATGCTATTTTTTCGCCTTTAGAAGTTAACTTTAAAGGCTTGTATTTTTCGTAATTAAGCAACTCTTTTTCGGCTAATTTTTTAGCCATATCTGTTGCAGCCGCATTAGAAATCTGTAAGTGCTTTGCTATACTTCCTGGCTTGGTATCGTTAACACTATTTAAATTATTCTTATAAATAGTTTTAATAAAATTTTCTACAGCTACAGACATTTTTGTTAAATTAATTACTTTTTTAAGTGTGCTTAAATATTTTTCAAATATAACTAAAATATTTTAATTTTAGTGTGGTTTAATAATTGTAGTATCTTCGTCAAATAAATTAATTATATATGAAACCTTATTTAATTCTAATTGCACTATTTTTTACATTTTCAATAAGCGCACAAGACTCTGTTAAAGTTAAAGCACCAAGAGTTACTATGCAGCAACACTTAAATATTCCAATACAAGTAAATAGTGTTTCTATTGAGTTAATTAAAGTGTTGAGCGATTCACGTTGCCCAAAAGGTGTAAATTGTATTAGAGCTGGAGAAGCTAAAATTTTAGTAGAAATTATTGAAGCAGGAGAGATTATAAAACGTAAAGAAATTGTAATTCAAGCAGCTAATCATCCTAATAATTATCCTTTAGTTTTTGAAGATAGAACAATTAAAGTTTTTGCAGTAGACTTACTACCTTACCCAGTTTATAATAATAAAACCGAAGACAAAGACTATATTTTTAAAGTTGAAAAAAGGCAAATTTAAGCCTGATTTTTGAAATTAACATCCGCAACTACCATTTCCGCAGTCTTTATCCTTTTTCTTTTTTTTTGGTAAGAAGTATTTAGAGACTAAAAAACTTAATGAAATTAGTAAAGCAGTAATAACTAAAACTTTTTGAATAAAAGGGTTCATAGATTCTATTTATTTTAAGAATTGATAACTTGCTAAAGCTACAAGATACGCCAAAGCAGTCATAACTACTAATTGATAAGTTGGCCATTTCCAACTATTAGTTTCACGCTTTACAATAGCCAAAGTACTCATACATTGCATTGCAAATGCATAAAAAAGTAATAGTGATATTCCTGAAGCAAATGTAAAAAGTTTTCCTCCAGTTATTGGATTTATTTCAGAAGCCATTCTGTTCTTAATCGTTTCTTCATCGTCGCTTCCAACGCTATATATAGTAGCTAGAGTTCCTACAAAAACCTCACGAGCAGCAAAACTACTAACTATAGCAATTCCAATTTTCCAGTCGTAACCTAATGGTCTTATTGCTGGTTCTATAGCGTGACCTGCAATTCCAATAAATGAATGTTCTAATTTATGAGATGCAATTTTTTTGTTTAATTCTTCTTCGTTTAAATTATCTGATGCAAATTGTTGAGTTACAATATTTTCAGCATTATTAAAGTTTTCTCCTGGACCATAAGAAGCTAAAACCCAAAGAACAATAGAAATAGCTAAGATTATTTTTCCTGCGCCAACTACAAAAGATTTTGTTTTTTCTAGAACAGTTAGGGCTACATTTTTAAATAATGGTAGTTTGTAGTTTGGCATTTCTACTACAAAAAACGTTTTACTTTTAATTTTTAAGACTTTATTTAATAAGTATGCGGAAAATACCGCAGATCCAAATCCAATTAAATATAATAACATTAAGGTTAAAGCTTGATAACCTAAGCCAAAAAACGAACCTTCTGGGATAACTAAAGAAATAATAATTAAGTAAACAGGTAAACGTGCCGCACAGGTTGTAAAAGGTGTTACTAAAATAGTAATTAAACGTTCTTTCCAACTTTCTATATTTCTGGTTGCCATAATAGCCGGAATGGCACAAGCAGTTCCTGAAATTAAAGGAACAATACTCTTTCCGCTTAATCCAAAACGTCGCATAATCTTATCCATTAAAAAGACCACACGACTCATATAACCGCTCTCTTCAAGAATAGCAATAAACAAGAATAAAAAAGCAATTTGTGGGATAAATATAACAATTCCACCAAGTCCGGGAATAATTCCTTCGGCTAATAAATTGGTAAAATCTCCTGCTGGTAAAGCATTTTTAGTCCATTCACTAAAATGTGCAAAAGCAGAGTCTATAAAGTCCATTGGTACGCTAGACCAATCGTAAATAGCTTGAAATATAGTAAGAAGAATTAAAAAGAAAATTAAGTAGCCATAAATTTTATGAGTTAAAACTCTGTCTAATCTACTGCGTAAGTCTTTGGCTAGAGATGCATCTACAGTTTGTCCAATTTTTAAAACGTTATTAATAAATTGATAGCGTTTTATGGTTTCTTTTTGTTGAAGTCTTTTTAAATCGCTTTCAGATTTTGTCTTGAAACTGGTAATAGCATTAATCTCTTTTCGGTCTGTTTTTCCAAAGTTAACATCTTGGGTAATAACTAACCAAAGTTTATATAATAACTGATTCGGAAATGCTTTACGAAGTCTGTTAAAATACTCTTTATCTATTTCAGAAGCGTGCAAACAAGGCTCAGAAGAGACTTCTTTATAATTTTGGATTAGTTCTGTAAGCTCATTAATTCCCGTTTTTTTACGCGTACTTATTAGAGCTATTTTTGTTTTTAAATGTTTTTCTAGATGTGGTATGTCTAAAGAAATACCTTTGTAATCCATTCTATCTGCCATATTAATAGCTAAAATGGTTGGTATTTCTAAATCTTTAATTTGAGTAAAAAGTAATAAATTCCTCTTTAGGTTTTCTACATCGCTTACAACAACAACAACATCTGGAAAATCTTTATCGTTTTTATTTAGAAGTAATTCAATAACAACATTTTCATCTAAAGAAGATGCGTTTAAAGAATAAGTTCCTGGTAAATCTATAATATGAGCCTTAAGGTTTCTGTCTAATTTACAAATCCCTTCTTTTTTTTCTACAGTAATCCCTGGATAGTTTCCTACTTGCTGATTTAAACCTGTTAAGGCATTAAAAACAGATGTTTTTCCTGTGTTTGGATTTCCAATTAAAGCTACGTTT
This sequence comes from Aurantibacter sp., assembly GCF_042094015.1. Classification (NCBI taxonomy): domain Bacteria; kingdom Pseudomonadati; phylum Bacteroidota; class Flavobacteriia; order Flavobacteriales; family Flavobacteriaceae; genus Aurantibacter; species Aurantibacter sp. The sequence goes on from NZ_JBELDZ010000069.1 coordinate 9,679, forward strand.
ATCTGTTTACTCATTAGTTTTTTCGATTAAAACGTGAATAGCAGTTTCTTTTCTAATAGCTAAATGGCTACCATTAACATTTAGGTATAATGGGTCTGAAAAAGGCGCTATTTGAACCAATTGAACGTTATTGCCTGGTAAACAACCCATTTCTAAGAGTTTTAGAGGTATTTCGGTAGACGAAACATCAGTAATTACTGCTGTTTCTCCCTTTTTTAAGTCTGCTAGTGTTGTACTCAAGCTTATTTAGATTGATTTTAAAGAAGTAAAAATAATAGAAAATGTTCAGTCAAAAAAAAAATAGACAATAAACTAATCTTTATAGCTATTTTTTAATGTTTCTAAGTCTTCTAAAAGTGTTTTTAGAGCTTCTGGATTTGTACCGTCATAAAACCCGCGTATTTGGCGTTCTTTATCTATTAGTATAAAGTTTTCGGTATGAATCATATCATATTTATCACCATTTCCAGTAGTTTTTACAGCTAAGTAACTTTTTCTTGCTAATTCGTATATCTGTTTTTTATCGCCAGTAACTAAATGCCATTTTTTATCGTTAACTCCTTTTTTCTTAGCATAACGCTTTAGTTGTGCTACACTATCGATTTTTGGTGTTACTGAATGAGATAGTAACATAATATCGCTATCGTTCAAAATTTCTTTTTGAATGTCATACATATGATCTGTCATTATTGGGCAAATAGTTGGACAGGTTGTAAAAAAGAAATCTGCTATATAAATTTTATTTTTGAAATCCTCCTGAGTAACAGTTTCTCCATTCTGATTAATTAAAGAGAAATCAGCTATTTTATGGTATTTTTTTTTATGCTGAATTGTACTGTCTACTAATTCGATATTTACTAGTGCTGGTTGGTAAATGGGAAGTATCTTTTCTACTTTTAAAATAGAATAAATAATAGCCATAATTAAAATGGATAATACTAAAAAAAACAATCCAAAATTTTTATACTCCTTGAAAGATGATGACATAATAATGTTTCTTGAAACAAAAATACGAGTTAGATTTTCATTAGAAATAGAATAAAGACATAAATTACTGTTAATCTTAAAACTCAATGTCCTTTAATTTTTTTAAACTAAGCTTAAATATGTACTTTTGGGCGATTATTTACTGAATATAACCCAAATGGAATTTATTATAAAAATTGGACAGTTTCTATTAAGCTTGTCTTTACTTATTGTTTTACACGAATTAGGACATTTTATTCCTGCAAAAGCATTTAAGACTCGTGTAGAGAAGTTTTACTTATTTTTTGATGTGAAATTTTCACTATTTAAAAAGAAAATTGGAGGAACAGAATACGGAATTGGTTGGTTGCCTTTAGGTGGATACGTAAAAATTGCCGGTATGATAGACGAAAGTATGGATACCGAAGCTTTGAAAGAAGAGCCAAAACCTTGGGAATTTAGATCTAAGCCAGCTTGGCAACGTTTAATTATAATGCTTGGCGGTGTTTTTGTAAATTTTGTTTTAGCGTTGATTATTTATATAGTAATGTCTTTTGCTTATGGAGATGCAGATTATGATGCAAAAAGTATGAAAGCTGGTTATGCTGTTGAGAACCCTTTAATGACTAATTTAGGTTTTCAAACAGGAGATCAAGTACTAAAAGTTGATGATAAACAAATTGAAAAGTATTTAGAAATAAGAAACAGTATAATTGGCGCTAAATCAATTACATTCAATAGAAATGGTGAAGAAAAAGTAATAAACTTGCCTGAGGATTTTTTAGGACAATTATCTACAAGTAAGGATAGAAGTATGTTTGAACTTCGTATTCCTTTTGTAGTTTATGAAATACCTGATTCTTCACTTAATAAAAATATTGGCTTGTTAAAAGATGATATTATTCAAACCTTAAACGGTAAGGAAGCTAAGTTTTTAGATCAAGTACTTCAAATTGCAGAAAATTCTAAAAACCAAACAATTCCTGTTGAGGTTTTAAGAAAAGGAAAATTAGTGTCAGCTAATTTAAAAATTGATAACAATGGTAAGTTAGGGATTGTTCAAGGTGTTTCTCCAAATAAATCTGCAGAATTAGGATATTTTAATATTGTAACAAATGAATATTCTTTTGGTGAAAGTTTTGGTGTTGGTTACGATAAATTCACTTCTCAGATTTCGGGGTATTTTGGTCAGTTAAAACAAATTTTTAGCCCAAGTACAGGAGCTTATAAAGGTGTAGGTGGTTTTAAAGCTATTTACGATGTTTTTCCAGATACTTGGAACTGGGGAAATTTCTGGAGTATAACAGCATTTTTATCTATTATGTTAGGAGTTTTAAACTTATTACCAATTCCAGCTTTAGATGGAGGACACGTTATGTTTTTATTGTATGAAATGATTTCTGGACGTAAGCCAAGCGATAAATTTATGGAATACGCACAAACGGTTGGATTCTTTATTTTAATAGCTTTAGTCTTGTTTGCTAATGGAAATGATATTTTTAAAGCAATATTTAATTAATAATTTGAAATAAATAAAAAAAAACTTTGCGAATATTTAAAAACCTTATATATTTGCAACCTCAATAACAAAACACTCCTCTTTAGCTCAGTTGGTTAGAGCATCTGACTGTTAATCAGAGGGTCCTAAGT